>CAJTVI010000062.1:0-10664 GCA_910579545.1 uncultured Oscillospiraceae bacterium
TCAAGGCAACAGGACCCCTGCCCCGAAAGCCTTTCGAGGCTCTCCCCCGCGCCCGACCTCAGCACACGAATACTCCTTGGAAGGGGCACTCCCCGGCCCCGCGCCCCTTTGCGGCCGCCCGGCTTTATTTTTTGCCGTGCAGCCGGCCCCAGCCGGCCGCCAGCTGGTAGGCCAGCCGGGGGCTGCGGCAAAAAAGCCGGGCCCGCAGCTTTTCGGCGGCGGAGATGTGCGGGCAGGCCAGCAGGGCCGGCAGCATGCCGCGCAGCCGGGCCAGGTGTTTGGCAAAGCCGGCCTGCACCGCCGGGTCCTGCGCCTGGCCCGCAAGGTTTGCGTGCACATAGTAAAGGTAAAACACCTGCCAGTACCGGGCCAGCCCCCACTGGGCAAGGTCCTGCTTGCCCGGCTTTTGGGCCAAAAAATCGTACCAGTCGGCATAAACGGTCAGGTTTTCCAGCTGGCGGACATGGAACAGCCGGGAGGTGATGCTGCCCTCCCGGTACCGGTAGCGGTAGAGCGGGTCGTTAAGGCAGTAAACGCTCTGCCCATCGTACACCCGGTGCAGGATGCTGCAGTCGTCCCCAAACAAAAGGGCCTCGTCGTACCGGATGTTGGCAAACAGCCCCGCGTCAAACAGCTTGTTCCAGGACAGCATGCCGTACATGCTGCCGTTTTGAAACACATCATAAAACAGGTCCAGCGCGTCCAGCTTGCCGGTGCGGGTGGTTTTGACCCCGCCCGGCAGCGGCTGGCCGTTTTCGTCGATCACGCTCGAGCCGCAGGCGGCCATGGCGCAGCCGCTCTGCTGCAGGGCGTTATAAAGGGTCTCGTACATGGCCGGCTCGATCAGGTCGTCCGAGTCCACAAAGCCGATGTACCGCCCGCGTGCCGCGTCCAGCCCCGCGTTGGCGGCGGTGGCCGGCCCGCCGTTGGGCTTGTGGATCACCCGCACCCGCGCGTCCCTGGCGGCATATGCGTCGCAAACGGCGCCGCTGCCGTCCGGGCTGCCGTCGTCCACCAAAATAAGCTCCAGGTCCTTAAAGGTCTGCCCCAGCACCGACTCGATGCAGGCCGGCAGGTACCGCTCGGTATTGTATACGCTGGTGATCACGCTGATCTGCGGCATAGATCCTTTTCTCCTCCTGCACAGTACAATTTGTTATAAAAAGTGTTGTTTCGCCGCGCAGTAAACCGCCAGCAGCCCCGGCAGGCCCAGCCGCAGGCAAAAGCGGTAGGGCAGTGCCAGCAGCCGGTTGGGGTCGGCCCGGTAGTCGGCCAGCAGGGCCGCGCGGGCGTTTGGCACCGCAAAAATCTCGGCCAGCAGCTGCCGGCGGCGGCTAAGGGGCAGCCGGCCCTTCTGCCCGGCCAGCAGCCCAAACTGGGCCCTGGCGCTGTGCAGCCGCCGCTGGGCGGTAAGGCGTTTGGCAGCGTCTGGCGGCAGGCCAAAGGCGGCAAGGGCGGCCGAAAAGGCCGGGCGGGTGTAGGCTTCGGCGGCCAGCAGGTCGTCCCGCAGCCGGCGCGAAAGGCTGCCCGCCTCAAGGTTTGAGTATCGGTAAAAAGCGCCGGGGCCAAACCGCAGCGGCCCGCACACCGCCAAAAACCGCAGGTTAAACAGCACGTCCTCGTTGACTGCGAGCGCCTCGTCAAAGCAGATATCGTGTTGGCGCAGCAGCGCGGCGCGGTAAAACTTGGCGTAGGGGGCGGCCAGCACCCCGGTGTGGATCAGCAGCCGCGCAAGCGTTTCCTCGCCCAAAGCGCCGGGGCAGGCGTAGGCCCCGGCCGGGCCGCACTCAAGGCCCCCGTCCGCCCGCTGTACCCCAAAGCCGTACAGGTCGGGGCGCTCGGCCTGCAAAACCGGCAGCGCCGCCTCCCACAGGCCGGGCAGCAGGGCGTCGTCCGCGTCCACAAAGGTGATATATTCGCCCGACGCGGCCGCAAGGCCGGTGTTGCGGGCCGCCGCCGCCCCGCCGTTGGGCCGGTGCAGGGCGGTGACCCGCGCATCCTGCGCGGCCAGCTCGTCGCAGAGGTCCCCGGTGCCGTCCGGGCTGCCGTCCTCCACCAAGATCAGCTCAAGGCCGGCGGGGGCATCCTGCAAAATGCTCTGTACGCAGCCGCGCAGGGTGGCCTCGGCCTTAAAGGCCGGCAGGATCACGCTGATCTTCATCCCGCCGCCTCCCCGCCCTCCCGGCCCTTGCCGGGGGCTTCTGTTTGGGGCGCGCCGGCCAGCATCTGCCGGTAGATGCCCAACAGGGCCCCGGCGTTTTGGGCCGGGTCGTGGGTTTTCAGCGCCCGGGCGCGCGCGGCGGCCCCCATCGCGGCGGCGCGGGCGGGGTCGGCCAGCAGGGTCAGGATGGCGTCCGCCAGGGCGGCCGGGTCGTCGGCCGGGTAGAGCAGCCCCTCGCGGCCGTGCTCAAGCAGGCTGGGCACCCCGCCCACCCGGCTGGCCACGCAGGGGCGGCCCAGCAGCATCGCCTCCCCCAGCGAGTTGGGGCTGTTCTCGATGCTGGAGCAGAGCAAAAACACATCCGCCTGCCGGTACTGCCGCTTCATGGCGTCGGCGTTCAGCGGGCCGGTATAGCGGATCATCCCCGCCACCCCCAGCCGGCCGGCCAGCGCGGCGCAGTAGCGCTGGTAGGGGAACATCCAGCGGATCACCGGCCGCAGCAGGGGGCCCTTGTCCAGCGGGGGCCAGCCGGCCACCCTCAGCTGGGCGCGGGGGTAAACCGCCCGCACGGCGGGCAGCGCTTCGATCAGCCGGTGCAGCCCCTTTAAGGGCAGGTTGCCCTGGCTCAGCAGCAGCACCGGGGCGTCGGGGGGTTGGGCGGCGGACCGGGCGGCCCCGGCGGGCGGGGCGCTTTTTTCGTCCGGGGCGGCGGGCCCGTCCTCATAAAAAGCGGGGCGCAGGGTCTCGCCGCAGTGGTAGTAGCGGGCGCCGGGCGCAAGGCGCGCCAGCTGGGCCTTGTCCCACTCGGTGCGGCCCGAAACATGCCGCAGCCCGGCCAGCAGGGCCTTTTCGCGGGCGGCCTGCGCGTCAAAAAAGGCCTGCTGCTTGTCCAAAAGACCGCCGGGCACCACCCGGTCGATCAGCCGCTGCCCCAGGCAGGAGCCGCGGTATTCGGTCGGCACCCCGTCCAGCAGGTGTTCGGCGCAGGGCCCCATCAGCCCCTGTACCGAAAGCAGCACCCGCTCCGGGCTGCACTGGGCCATCAGGGCGGCGGCGGGAGGGTACTCGCTGCCCCACAAATGCACAAGGTCGGGCTTTACCCGGTTGAGCAGGGCGGCAAACTTATCGGGGGCGCCGCGGGGCAAAACCGCGTAGCATACCCCGTCGGCCTCGGCGTACAGCGGGGCTTTGGCCGCGCCGTTTACCGTGCACACGGTAATGCGGGCCTTATCCTTTACCGCGCTCAGCTGCCCCTCCACCCAGCCGCCGCCGATCGCCCCGGCAAGGCCCAGGGCCCGGGCCGCGGCGGGCAGGGTCACACTGGCCAGCCAGAGGATGTTGGGTGTGCTCATACGCGCGGCTCCTTTCGCAGTTTTTTTACGGCGGGCGGCTCAGCCCCCGGCGGGGCCGGGGCCGGCATTGCGGCTGGAAGCTGCACCGGGGCCGGCATTGGGGCCGGGGTCAGCGCTTGTGCCTGTGCCGGCCGCAAATTCGGCCAAAAGGCCGGCCATCCGGGCGGCCACCGCCTCGGGGGTGTTCTCCCAAAACAGGCGGCGGGCCGCCTCAAAGGGCAGCCGCCGGCCGGCGGCGCGGTGCAAAAATTCCGCCACTCGCGCCAAAAGCTCCGGGGTGACGCCCTCGCTCTGGTCTACGCAGCAGGCCAGCGGCCAGCGGGCAAAATAGGCGAGGGCGGGGTCGTCCGGCCGGCGGGCCAGGTGCAGCACCGGCAGCCCCGCGCCGCAGTAATCAAACACCTTGCTGGGCAGCTGGTTTGCCACCGCGTTGCCCAGGCTCAACAGCACGTCTGCCCGGGCCATCTCCCGGCGGGCGGCGTCCGGCGGCAGGGGGCCGCACACCGTAAACCGGTCCCCCAGCTGCTCCTTGGCCCGGGCGGCGGCCCGGCCCACCGGGCTGTCTGGCGCAAAATGTTCCCAGCCGCCGCCGTAAAAATGCAGCGAGAGGGCATCGTCCTTAAGGGCGCAGAATAACTCCAGCGCAAACTCCGGGGTGCGCAGGGCGGGGTAGAGGTTGCCCACAAACACGCAGCGGATGCCCCCGGGCCGCGGCCCGGCGGGCGGGGGGGCCTCTTCGCCGGGGGCGCAAGGGACGTCCGAGGCCTCTTTGCCGGGGGCATCCGGGATGTCAGGGGTGGAATTTTGGGGGCAGGGTACAGTTGTTCCCTCCGGCGCGGCGGGCTTTTGCGGCCCACAGGTTCCCTCCGGCCCGGCCGGCACCAGGGCCGGGAACTCCAGCACCCGGGCCTTTTGGGCAAAGGCGGCAAAGGGCCCGCCGGGGGCGTAGTCCGGCGCCATCAGCCGGGTCACAAATACCAGGTCCAGCGCCCGGTAAAGGGAAATCTCCTCATTCAGCAGCCGGGGGTCGGGGGCCGTGCCCCGCTCCCGGTTCTGGCTGTAGGGGTCCATCAGCCAGGCGGCCTTGATCCCGCCAAGATCCGCCTTGGCCAGCGCAAAGGCGGCGTGCCAGGGCGCGGCCACCGCCACGGCCGCGTCGTAATGGTGCAGGGCGTTTAAGCGGGCGATCTTGCTTTGGCAGGCGGCCTGCCGCCGGGGCCGGCGCAGGGCCAGCATCCGCACCGCGGCCAGCGCCGCGTCCAGCCGTCCGGCCAGCCGCAAAAGCCGCAGCGGCGCCGGCGCGCCGCCCGCGTTGCCGTGCTCCAGCGCCTCGTTCATCCGCCGTTCGTCCGCAAAATACAAGTGGAAGGCGGTGCAGCCGGCCGGCGGCGGGGGCAGGGGGGTGCGGCCGTCCTCCAGATACAATAGGTGCACCGTGTGCCCCGCCCCTGCCAGCGCGCCGGCCGCCCGCAGGGCCAGCTGGGGGTTGGCGGCGGTGGGGTAGTCCACCCCATCCAGCACAAGCAGCAGCTTCATACGCGGCCCTCCCTGGTCAGGATTTACATCTGCCGGTCCCGCAGCACCAGCCGGCAGAGCCGGCGGTAGGCCCCGCCCCCCAAACAGGCCAGCAGGGCCACCAGCTTCATGCGGGGGCGCAGCGCGCCGCAGCCGAGCGCTTTGCCCAGCCGGGCCCGCAGCTCGGCCTCAAGGCCCAGCCGCTCCCGCTCAAAATAGTCCGGCGCGTCCTGCCGCAGGATCATGCTGTGCAGGTAGAGCAGCTTTTCGTAGTAAAAGGCCCAGGCGCTGGCCGCAAGGGGGCCGCCGGCGGCCTCGTCCCGGATGCGGGCGGCCACCGCGGCCTGGTCGGCAAAAAAGGCGGGGGGCAGCCCATGCCGGGTGGCCGAGGCCGGGTTTTGCCGGTAGTAGTAGCCCACCCAGTTTACAAAGGCAAGCCCCTCGGCCGGGCCAAAGGCCTGCCAGTTGGCCAAAAGGTCCTCGTTGTACCGCACCGGCCCGGCCAGCATCCCGGGGGTAAGCGCCCCGCGCCGGTACAGCTTGTTGCACAGGCTGTAGTCCACCCGCTGGTCGTGCAGCAGCGCCTCGATGTGGCGCGGCGGCGCAAGGGCCGCCGCGGGGGGCGGCCCGTCCGCCCCGGGCCGGGGGCTGGCCCCCATAAAGGGCTGGTAGCGGCAGCAGGCGATGGGCAGGGCCGTGCCCTCGGCCGCGGCCAGCAGGGCTTCGGCAAAGCGGGGGTGCACCAGGTCGTCCGCGTCCACAAAGCCCACCCATTCCCCCCTGGCCGCCTTAAGGCCGTGGGCGCGGGCGGCATTGGGGCCGGCGTTCTCCTCCAGCCGCAAAAGCCTAAACCGCCCGTCCCGCCCGGCCCAGGCCGCGCACACCCGCTCGCTGCCGTCGGCCGAGCCATTGTCCACCAGCAGCACCTCCAGCGGCGCGTGGGTCTGGGCGGCCAGGCTGGCAAGGCAGGGCTCGAGGCAGAGGCCGGCGTTGTACACCGGCACGATCAGGCTTACCAGCGGCATGGGGCGTTCCACCTTTCGGGTTGGGATGGTTGTTTTTGGGCGGTCAAACAGGGGGGAGGTCCGCCGGCCGGACGCGTGGGAGCAGTCTCTCAAGGCAACAGGACCCCTGCCCCGAAAGCCTTTCGAGACTCTCCCCCGCGTCCGACCTTAGCACCTAAAACTCCTTGAAATGGGCTAAGGGGCGGGCGCCCCGCACCCGGCTTCAGCCCCCCGGCAGCAGCCGGTGCAGCAGCGCCATGGGCAGCCAGCAGAGGGCGGTCAAAAACCGGGCCCCGCCGCCGCGCAGCCGCGCCAGGGTGGGCCTGCAGCCCGCGCCGCAGCGGGCGGCCGCCAGGGCAAGGCCGGCGGCCGCCCTGTATGTCTCCCGGCCGCGCCAGCTGGGGTCCCGGGGGAAGATCTCGTTAAAATGGTAGAGGTAATATTCGTAGGCCGGCCGGGCGTCCCGCCGGGTGTTGGCCAGCAGGGAATCGGCCTGCTCGGCCGCGTGGTAGATCATAAACCGCTCGTTGGTGTAAAAGCGCTTGTAGTCGCAGTAAATGCGGTTCCAGAGCAGGTTTTCCGGGATAAAGCTCAGCCCCTCCGGGATGGGGAAGGGGTAGCTCTGGCAGTGGGCGGTGCGCCGGAAGCTGCGTTGTTCGCCGCAAAGCCCCGCCCCCTTGCCCAATTTGGCCGAGAGCGCCCGCTGCTTTTTGGGGGGCAGCTGGTTGATGTTTTTGGGGAAAGGCAGGCCGGTGGGCTTTTGCTGCTCGGGCACCCAGCCCCAGCCGTTTACGTCGTGGTACTCCTCGGGATGCTCGAGCGACGCCCAGACCGCCAGCCCCCGCTCCACCGCGGTCTCGGCCAGCTCATCGTCCGAGTCCAGCTCGTAAAGGTACTCGCCCCGGCAGGCGGCAAACCCGTCCCGCATGGCGTAGGGCTTGCCCCGGTGGGGCAGCGGCAGGTACCGGATGGCAAAGGGCGCATCCGCCATAAGCCCCTCGATGAGGGCGCGGGTGCCGTCGGTCGAGCCGTCGTCCGCCACCACCCACTCAAGATCCAGGCAGCTCTGGCGGCAAAGGCTCTGGTAGGCGCGGGGCAGCACATGGGCCCGGTTGTAGGTGGGGGTCAGGATGGATACGGCAGGGGCGTTCATGGCCGGGCACTCCTTTGCGGGGCGGCCGCGTGGGCCGCAAGGTAAAATTCCTGTAGGGCGGCGGCGGTTTTTACAATGTCGTAGCCCGCCGCGCGGGTCTCGGCCAGGGCGCGCGGGTTGCGGGCAAGCGGCCCGGCCAGCACCGCGTCGGCCCAGGCCCCGGCCTGCCCGGCCGAGACCGGCAAAAACCGCACCCCGCTGCAAAAGGCGGCGGTGGGGTCCACCGCGTCGCTCACAAAGCAGGGCAGGCCGGCCGCCTGGGCCTCCACCAGCACCACCGGCAGCCCCTCAAACAGGCTGGGCAGCAAAAAGCCGTCCATCGCGCTGTAAAAGGCCCGGGTATCCCGCTGCAGGCCGGCAAAATGCACCCGCCCGGCAAGGCCCAGGGCCGCCGCCTGTTGGCGGGTCTGCTCCAAAAGCGGGCCGTCCCCCAGCAGCACCAGGGCGGCGCGGGGCTGGCGGCGGGCGATCTCGGCAAACAGCTCCAGCAAAAAGGCGTGGTTTTTTTGGGGGGTAAACCGGCCGATATGCCCCAGCAGCAGCGCGTCTTCCGGCAGGCCCAGCGCCCCGCGCACCCTCGCCCGGGCGGCCGGGTCCGGCAAAAAGGCGGCGGCGTCCACCCCGTTGGGCAAAAAGGTAAAGGGCCGCCCCCGGAACAGGGCCCTGCCGGCGGCCTGCCCGCAGGCGAACCGGTGGGTAAGCCCGTAGACAAAGAAAAAGCTCATGCAGCGGTCCAAAAAGCCCACAAGGCCCTTTTCATAGTCGGTGTTGTGGCTGTGGCCGGCCCGCACCGTGATGCCGGCGCGCTTGGCGGCGGGGTTATAAAACATGCCAAAGCCGCTGTAATGCCCGTGCAGCACCCGGTATTCGGGGTGGGCGGCAAAAAAGCGGCCGAGCGCGCGCAGGTAGCGGACAAGGTCGTTGTCCTGCCGGATGGTCAGCTTGTACACCCGCCCGCCCAGCGCGGCGATCTCCTCGTCGTAAAAGCAGGGCATGTCGTAATGGTACAAAAAGTCGAACTGCACCCTGCCGCGGTCGATGGCGCGGTAGACGTTCATAATAAAGGTCTCCATGCCGCCGGCGTTCATGGCCGGCACAACCTGTAAGACCCGGATCGGCTCAGGCATCCTGCGCCTCCGCCTGTGGCCGCACAAACCGGATCTGGCAGCACTCGTCCCCCCGGGCGATGGTGGCGGGCAGCTCCAGCCGGCAGCCAAAGCTCTCGGCAATGCCGGCGTCGCCGCACATGGCGTGCTCGCAGAGCTGGCGGATCTCCTCGTCGGTGCAGCCCTGCTTCTGCCAGGCCTTGACCAGCGGGCAGTAGTGGAAGTCGAGGTCGAGGTGGTCGTCGTCGCAGCGGCGCACCTTCATCTCAAACACCCACTGGGCGGGCTTGGTAAACAGGGTCTTTTTGAGCCCCTTGAGCGAATCGCCCCCGCCCGCCTTCTGCCGCAGCTGGCCGCCCTGGTACAGCCCGCAGCGGCGGATAGCGTCCGGCGCGTACTCCCCCGAGAGCAGGCCCTTTTTGGCGGCCTCGTCGCACAGCAGGTACATCCAGAGCGCCCGGTGCTCCAGCTGCTCGCGGATGGCGGCGATCAGGGGGTTTTTGATGCTGGCCTCGTTTTTGATGCTGCTCATAAAAAGCCTCCAAATTTATTGATTTGCCGCGGGCTGCTGCGCTTGGCCCGCATGTAAATTTGCGTCTAAATTGGCCCGGATCAGCCCGGCGGTTTTTTGGGGCAGTTCGGCGATCTCGGCGCGGGAGAGCCCGGCCGTTTCGATGGGGGGCAGGATCCGCACGGTGACCCGGCCGGGGCACATCAGCATGTGGTTTGCCTCCATGATGGCCCGGCTGCCCGAGATGGCCACCGGCACGATGGGCGCGCCGTTTTTGGTGGCGACGCGGAAGGCCCCGCCCTTGAACTCCCCGATGCCGCCCTCCTCGCCCTTATAGCGGGTGCCCTCGGGGAAAACCACCATCGAGTAGCCCTTTTTGACCAGGTCCACCGCCTGGTGCAAAGCGGCCATGCTGGCCCGTGTGTCCGCCCGGTCCACAAACACGCAGTGCAAAAGGCGCATCCAGCCCCGCACCAAGGGGATGCGGTCGGCCTCGGCCTTGCTCAGCAGCGGGTGGGGTTTGTCCAGCTGGGTCAGCATCAGCGGAATGTCGTAGTACCCGCGGTGGTTGGCCACAAACACGCAGGGCCGCCCGGCCGGGATGTTCTCGCGGCCCACCGTGGTCACCTCTACCCCGGCAAGCCGCAAAAGCCGGCTGGCCCAGGGCACCACATAGCGGCCGGCCAGCTGGTCGGCGGTGGCCCAGTCGCCCTTTTCCAGCGCCCGCAGCCCTCTGTGCAGCGGCGGCCAGACCAGCAAAAGCGAGCCAAAAAACACAAAGAACCACACAATGGTGCGCGCAAGAGCCATACCCAAAGCCTCCCGGTAACATGCCAGGCGCGATGCGCGCCCGATCGGCATACTTACTACACAGTATACCACGCCAAAGGCAAAAGGGGAAGTGCTATTCCGGGGGCGGGGGCCCTGCCGCCGGTTGTGGCAAAAAAGCCACAAAACCCGCAAAAACATGGCAAAAAATAAGCAAAAAACACCAAAATTTGGATTGACAAAAGGATGGGAAGGGCCTATAATTTGCTTAGGCAATCGGGGCACTGTTTTCGCTAAAACAGCCCCGGGATGGTTTGGCGGCGCACGCAAGGGGCGCGCCGTGCAGCAAACAGGCCAAGACATTTAAGAAAAGAGGTTGTTTCCCATGAAAAAGATCGTATCGCTGGCTCTCGTTCTGGCCCTGGCTCTCTGCCTGAGCGCTGTTGTGTTTGCCGCGACCGACAAGGTTTGCCCGGTCTGCGCCAGCCGCAATGTCGTGTTTGAGAATGGCAAGTATCACTGCGTCAGCTGCTGCCACACCTGGGATGAAGTGGGCATGACCGGCACCGAGCCCGAGCCCGCCGCCGCTGCTGCCGCTCCCGCCACCAAGGACGCCCCCGTTGCTCCTCTGGCTTGGGGCATCGGCAAGGTTTGCCCGGTTTGCGCCAGCCGCGCTGTGAGCATCCAGGACGGCGCTTACCACTGCGTTGCCTGCCAGCATCACTGGGTTGAGAAGGCCGCCTGAGCCTTTCTCCAAAACACCTTAGAGCAAACGCCTTAAAAATTGCCCCGGCGGCCGGCGCGCCGCGCCGGCCGCCGGAAGCTTTTGCAGCAAGGCCCCTTGCATAGGTCCCTTTGCGGGCATCGCCCGCAGGGGGCCTTCTTTTTTTGCCCGGCCCATAAAACGCCCAAAAACGCCCAAAGGCGCTTCCTTTATCCGCAAAGGAAGTGCCTTTTTTCTTTTATGACTGGCGCGCCCTGCGCGCCCGGGCGTTTTGCCGGGGCAGGGCGCTTGCGCGGGGCGGTTCTGCGGCACGGCCCTGCGCGCCCGGGCGTTTTGCCGGGGCAGGGCGCTTGCGCGGGGCGGTTCTGCA
>CAJTVI010000062.1:10761-15624 GCA_910579545.1 uncultured Oscillospiraceae bacterium
GCAGCGCGGCGCGGCCTTAAGCCTCGGGGTATTCCGGGCCAAAGGCGTCGGGCTCACCGTCCAGGCAGCGGCGGATGATGCGAAAGAGCACCGGCTTCATCTGCCCGATGCCGGCCGGCCGGCCCAGGATGATGGAGGAGTAGCAGGTGGAGCCGCACATCTCAAACAGGGCAAACATCATGCGCAGCACCTCGTCCCGGCTCTGGCCCGCAAGGGCCGGGCAGCTCTGGGCGTCCTGCCAGACGGCCGAAAAGAGCGGGTCGTCCTCTCTGGCAAACTCCCGCTCGATCAGCGGCCAGGAGAAATTGCGCTTGAGCAGCTGCAAAACCACCTTTTCGCGGCAGAAATAGCCGATGATGTAGTCCACGATGTATACCGCCTTCTGCCAGAACTCGGTAAGGCCGGGCTGGGCCTGCATGGCCTTGTGGGCGCGCAGCATCAGATCATAGCTGATCTGGAAGCAGAGGGCCTCCAAAAGGCTCTCCTTGTCGTGAAAATAGAGGTAAAAGGTGCCCTTTGCCACCCCGGCCCGTTCGGTGATGTCCCCCACCGAGGTCTTGGCCGCGCCGTGCTCCAAAAACAGATCGTAGGCCGAGGAGAGCAGGCTCTGGCGCTTGGTTTCTTTTTTGGCGTCCATCAAACGTCCCATTTAATATAAACCTCTTTTTTTTTACGATGGCGGCGCGGCCGTGCACCGGCCTGTTAAGGCCCCGCCGCTGCATTTTTTGCGGGGATGGCGCGGAGGATCGCTGTTTTGGCGGCGCCTGCCCCCGAGTTCAGTATACGGGCCGCCGGGCCGGATTGCAAGCGATTTTTGCAAGCTTTGGCAAACTGCACCAAAAGCGGCGGAAATAAAAACTGACTATTGGTCATTATTGATATTGACCAACGGTCATTTTTGCGTTATACTATTCCTCGCAGCCGGGCCTCCGGGGCAGGGCGGCGCGGGGGAGGGCTTCCCGCGGGGGCGCCGGCCGCACAACAAGCCGGCCCATATCCCCGGGGCCGCGCGGGAAGCGCGCGGCGAAAAGGGGGTCCGGGGGACGCATCCCCCGGATCGGCAAAGACGCGGCCGCCCGGGGCTGCGGCAAATAAAACGCCGGGGCCGGGGCTGGTAAACATCCCCCGGGGCCGCGCGCTCCGCGCGGCAAAAAGGGGGCCCGGGGGACGGGTCCCCCGGATCGGCAAAGACAGGTCCCCGGACCCGCAAAAACGGGCCCCAGGCCCGCAAAGGCAAGACCCGCGCCGCGCTCTGGCGCGCGGCGCAGCAGAGAGGAGAGAGCGCATCTTTATGGAACACATTGCGCGCTTTTTGGTGCGGCACCGCCGCATGGTGCTGATCGCGGCGACCCTTTTGCTGGTGCCCGCGGCGCTGGGCGCGGTGATGACCGGCATCAACTACGACGTATTGACCTACCTGCCCCCCGAGCTGGACAGCATGATCGGCGAGCGCAGCCTGGACGGCGACTTTGGCCTGGCGGCCACCGGCATGATCACCATCGAAGGGCTGCCCTACTACGAGATCCTGCCCATCAAGGAGCAGATCGAGGCGGTGCCCGGGGTGCGGCAGGTGCTTTACCTGAATGAGCTGATCGACGTGAGCATCCCGCCCGAGATGCTGCCCGCCGAGCTGGCCAAATTCATCCGGGGCGAAAACGACGCCACCCTTCTGATCGTGCGGTTTGAGGGCGCGGCCGCCAGCCAGGGCACCATGCAGGCGGTGGCGGCCATCAAAAAGACCCTGCGCGAGGGCTGCTTTTTTGGCGGCATGGCGGTGATTTTGCAGGACACCAAGGCCCTGATCGACCAGGAAATGCCGCTGTACATCCTCTGCGCGGTGGGAGCCTGCCTGCTGGTGCTGTTCTTAGCGCTCTCCAGCAACGCGGTGCCCTTCATCTTTATGCTGGGCATCCTCTACCCGGTGGCGTACAACTTTGGCACCAACCTGTTTTTGGGCGAGATCAGCTACATCACCCAGGCGCTGGCCGCCGTGCTGCAGCTGGGCGTGACCATGGACTTTTCGATCTTTTTGCTCCACCGCTATGAGGAGGAGCGCAAAAACCACCCGGAGGATGACGAGGAGGCGATGGTCCGGGCCATCTGCAAGACCTTTACCTCCATCTCGGCCTCCTCGCTTACCACCATCGCGGGCTTTCTGGCCCTCTGCGCCATGCGCCTGACCCTCGGGCGGGACATCGGCATTGTCATGGCCAAGGGGGTGCTGTTTGGGGTGGTGTGCACCTTAGTGGTGCTGCCGGCGCTGATCCTGTGCAGCCACAAGGCCATCTATAAGCACAGCCACCGCACCGTGATCCCCAAGCTTACCCGCACCAGCCACTTTGTGACCAGGCATTACATCGCCATCCTGCTGGTGTTTTTGGTGCTGTTCATCCCCTTCCCGCTGGCCCAGTCGGCCGCCGAGGTTTACTACACCCTCTTTGACAGCCTGCCCCAGGACATGACCGGCATTGTGGGCACCGACAAGATGGGCGAGGACTTTGGCATCGCCACCCCCGAGTTTGCGCTGGTGAATGAAGAACTTGGCTCGGACGAGATCCGCGCCCTCTGCAGCCGGCTGGAGGAGGTGGACGGGGTGGCCGGGGTGATGGCGCTGGAAAAATACCTGGGCGGGGCCATCCCCGAGACCGCCGTGCCCGAGGAGGTGCGGGAGCTGCTGCACGCGGGCGGCTACCGGCTGATCATGATCACCGGCGAGTACGAGACCGGCACCGACGGCTGCAACCGCCAGGTGGACGAAACCATCCGGCTGCTCAAGGAGGCCGACCCCGGCGCCCTGCTGACCGGCGAGGCCCCCCTGACCAAGGACCTGATCGAGGTGGCGGACGTGGACTTTGCCAACGTCAACGTCTGGTCCATCGCGGCGGTGTTCGCCATCATCGCCATCAGCTTTAAGAGCCTGTCCATCCCGGTGCTGCTGGTGGCCGGCATCGAGGCGGCCATCATGGTCAACATGGGCATCCCCTACTTTACCGGCACCGTGCTGCCCTTTATCGCCAGCATCGTCATCGGTACCATCCAGCTGGGGGCCACGGTGGACTACGCCATCCTCATGACCACCCGGTTCCATGAGGAGCTGCTGGCCGGCCGCACCCGCAAGGAGGCCGCGCAGCAGGCGCTGGAGCACTGCAGCGAGAGCATCCTCACCAGCGGCCTGACCTTTTTTGCCGCCACGGTGGGCGTCTACTTCGTGAGCCGGATGGAACTGCTCAAGAGCCTCTGCCTGCTCATCAGCCGCGGCGCCCTCATCAGCATGTTTGTGATCCTGTTCATCCTGCCCTGCCTGCTCATCGTGTTTGAGCCGGTCATCGGCAAAACCACCCTGCACTGGAACAAGAAGGAGCGTGTGTGATCCATGAAAAAGAAGATCTGTTTTGCACGGTTTGCATCGGCGGCCCTCGCCCTTGTGATGGCGGCCGGCGCCGCCGCCCTGCCGGCCGCGGCCGCGGCCGAAGAGGCCCAAAAGGACGAGAGCGTGTTTGTGACCCTTGCGCCGGACGGCACTGCCGAGCAGCAGACGGTCAGCGTCTGGCTGCACAGCGACGCCGGGCTGGCGGGCTTTGAGGACCAGAGCAGCCTGGAGGACATCCGCAGCCTGAAGGGCCCCGAGACCTTTACCCGCGAGGGCGAACGGCTGGTGTGGCAGGCAGAGGGCAGCGATATCTACTACCAGGGCACCACCGGGCGGCAGCTGCCGGTGACCGCCGCGATCCGCTACGAGCTGGACGGCGCGGCCCTTTCGGCCGAGGAGCTGCTGGGCCGCAGCGGCCATTTAAAGGTGACCATCCAGCTGACCAACCACGAGACCCGCAGCATTATGGCGGACGGGCGGCAGCGCACCATCTGCACCCCCTTTGCCACCCTGCTGGGCACCAACCTCGACGCAGACCACTTTGCCAACATCACGGCCGAACACGGCACGGTGCAGACCGACAGCGCCAACCAGATCGTGGGCTGGGTCTGCCTGCCCGGCATGCGCCAGAGCCTGGATGGGCTGCTGGTGGGCTCGCTGGCCGATTTGCAGGACAAATTTTACGACGAGGTGAGCCTGGAGGCCGACGTGACCGACTGCCCGGCCATCAGCTTTATGATCGCCTGCGCCACCGACCCGGAGGCCCTGAGCGACCTTGACGAGATGGACGATTTGGACGGCCTTTCGGAGGACATCGACAAGCTGCGGGACGCCACCGACGAACTGCTGGACGGCACGGCCGAGCTGCTGGACGGGGTGGTGGAGCTGCACGACGCGGTGCGCGGCGAGCTGGCCGATGGGGTCATCAAGCTGGACGACAGCGTCTCGGGCGAGCTGACCGACGGGGTCAAGGAGCTGCGGGACGGGCTGGACACCCTGGCCGGCAACAATAAGACCCTGAACGATGGGGCGGGCCAGATCGTGGACGCGGTGTTTGCGTCCGCCAGCCAGCAGCTGAACGCGCAGCTGAGCGGGACCGGGCTGCCTTCGGTGGAACTGCACCCGGACAATTACCAGAAGGTCATCAATGCGATCCTCCAGAACCTGTCGGGCAATCAGAACAACCAGCAGCAGGCACAGCAGCAGATCAAAGCCGCGCTGGACGATCAACTTGCAAAAGCCAAGCAGGATGGCTTGACCCTGCCCCCGGGCGTACAGGATGAAACAGTAAAAAACCTGATCGTTTACCTGGCGGCCAACTATTTTGACACGAGCGACCCGCAGCAGGCGCTGACGGACGCCGCGGCTGCCCTGATCACGGCGCTGAAAAGCTTGCCGGGCCAGCATGCGCTGCCGGTTATGGAAGAAGCCGGACCGGACGAAGAGCTGGAGGCGGCCGCCGAGCCGACCGCTGAGCCGACCGCCGAGCCGAC
>CAJTVI010000063.1 GCA_910579545.1 uncultured Oscillospiraceae bacterium
GCCCCCGGCCGGCCGGGCTGCGGGTTCTGCCTGTCTGCCATGGGCTCCCCTCCTTTTTTAGCAGCGGTTCGGTAAGAAGTGAATCGAATTTGATTTGGATTCTTTGTTTTCTTGTTTCGCCGCCGCTTTTTTTGCGGCGGTTCGGTAAGAAGTGAATCGAATTTGATTTGGAGTCTTTGTTTTCTTATTTCGCCGCCGCTTTTTGCCGGTGCTTTTTGCGCCGCCTTTTCGCGGCCTTACTCGCCCCATCCAGCCATATTGGTACTATCTTACCACAACCGCCCCTTAAAACAAAGGCCCGCAAACAGAAAAACGGCGGAGCCTGCGCTCCGCCGCCCGCGGCCTTTGCCGGATGCTCAAAACAGCTTTTTGAGCTGGTCCACCGCGCCGGACAGGTTGTCGGCGGTCATCTTGCCCTTGACCCCGGCAACCACCTTTTCCACCAGGTCGTCCGGCAGATCGACCCCCAGCACCTTTTCCACCGCCTTGACCGGGTCCTTTTTGAACAGCTCCCTGAGCGCCTCGTCCTTGGTGACCTTTTCCACCACGGCGGAGATCTGTGCCTTGATGTCCATTCCTCTTCACCCCCTCAGGCTTTTGTATAGTACCAGCATACTGAAAAACGGCCAAAAAAGCAAGCGTCAATATCCCTGCCCGCGCCGGTCTGCCCCCAAACAGGCACAGAGCGGGCTTTTAGCGCGCCGGTTTGCCGGCCGCTTTATTCCGCCGCCGGCCCATAAAACGCCGCAGGGCCTACCGCCCCAGCACAAACCGCTCCACGGCCAGGGCCACCCCATCCTCCTCGTTGCTGGCGGTGATGTACCCGGCCGCTGCCTTGACGGCCGGCTCGGCGTTGCCCATGGCCACCCCCAGGCCGGCGGCCTTGAGCATGGCAAGGTCGTTGCCGGAATCGCCGCAGGCCATCAGCTGGTGTTTGGCAAGGCCCAGATGCTGCGCCAGGGCTAAAAGCCCCCTGCCCTTGGTGACGCCGGGGGCGTTGATCTCGAGATTTTTATCAAGGCTGCTCGAGAGCACCAGCCCCAGGCCCAGCCCCTCCAGCCGCTGCCAGGCCTCGGCGCGCTGGGCGTTCTGGGCAAACACCACGCTGACCTTCTCGGGCAGGGCGGGGCTTGCGGCAAGGTAAGCGTAGATGTCCTCCACCTCGGTGCGGGTGGAGCGCATGTAGGCCAGCATGGCGGGCGAGATGATCCGCTCCATCCGGGCCAGCTGGCTGGCAATGCTCATCCGCCGGCCCTGCACAAACAGGTCGGTGACGCAGTCGTAGCCCTCCAGCACCCGCAGGGCGGCCTCGGCCTGCGCCTTTTGCATCAAAAACTCGGCCACCGGGGCGTTTTGGGCAAGGTCCCACACCCGGGCGCCGTTGCTGGTAAGGGCGTACCGCAGCCCCGGCAGGGCCAGCAGCGCGTCCGGCAGGCCGGTAGCCGGGCGGCCGGTGGCTGGCGCCACCGTCACCCCCCGCCTCAGCGCCTCGGCAAGGGCCGCCAGGGTGCGGGGGGTAATGGTTTTTTGGTCGGTAAACAGGGTGCCGTCCAGGTCCAGCGCCACCAGACGGATGTCCCACGCTTGCTGTTCCATCAGTTCCCCCCCAGGCTGCGGCTCTTTTGCCAGGCGGCGCAGACCGCCCGCATCACGCTGCCGCGCACCGTCCCCTCCTCCAGCGCCTGCACCCCCTGGATGGTGGAGCCGGCCGGGCTGCAAACCGCGTCCTTCATGGCGGCGGGGTGCTGCCCCGGCTCAAGCGCCAGGGCGGCGGTGCCCAGCAGCATCTGGGCCGCGTATTCCTGTGCCTTGGCCCGCGGCAGCCCGCAGGCCACCCCGCCGTCGGCCAGGGCCTCCAAAAAGAGGCAGGCAAAGGCCGGCCCGCAGCCCGCCACCGCGCTGCCCGCGTCCATCAGGCTCTCGTCCAGCGCGTCAAACCGGCCGGCCGGGGCCATGCCGCGCAAAAACTCCTGCATCTCTGCGTCGGTCACAAGGGGGTTGCGGGCGGTCAGCACCATGCCGGCCCCCACCGCCACCGGGGTGTTGGGCATGATGCGCAGCACCGGGTAGTCCCCCCCGGCCATGGCGGCGATGCGGGCGGTGGTAAGCCCCGCCGCCATCGACACCAGCACGAACCGCTCCCCCGCTGCCGCCCGCCGGGCCAGCACCGGCGCGATGCCGGCCAGCATACCGGCCATCATCTGGGGCTTGACCCCCAAAAAGATGTACCGGGCCATGGCGGCCACATCCTCGTTGCTGCCCGCGGCGCAGCCCAGCTGATCGGCCAGCTGCTGCACCTTTTGCGGGGTGCGGCCGGCCAGCAGCACACTGTCCGCACCCACCCCCCGGCAGGCGGCCCGGGCCAGCGCGCCGCCCATGTTGCCAACGCCGATAAATCCAAATGGTATATTTTGCATGCAAAATCCCCCTCTGTATATTTCCTTCCCGCCGCGGCTGTTTGTTTTACCCTATTATAGCATAGCAGGGCCGCAAGGCAAGGCCGGGGGGCAGGGGCCAAACCGGGGAGAGATGTCCGCCGGCCGGGCGCGTGGGAGCAGTCTCTCAAGGCAACAGGACCCCCTTGGCGGCGGTTCCATAAGAAAACAAAGCCGCCCATTCTACTGGTCAGCCGCATCCGCTGCGTCAGAAAAGCTTGCATTCCACCAAGGAGTGCTGCACTTTTCTTCCTTGCGGCTGCGGCCGCCCAGCGAATACGCGGTGAATCGAATTTTATTTGGAATCTTTGTTTTCTTATCTCACCGCCGCCTCCCGAAAGCCTTTCGAGACTCTCCCCCGCACCCTGAAAATCCTTGAAATGGACACTCCCGGCTTTTGGCAGGGGCCGGCGGGGCGGGCGTTGCCGGCCGGGGCTTGCCCGCCTGGGGGCGGCGTGCTACAATAGCAGGGCAACGGGGGCCCGCCCCCCAAAAAGGAGGCCCTGCCGTGAAACCGCCCAAACAAAAGCGCCGTTTGCTGCGCGCTTACCCCCATTTGTGGATGCAGGCCTACTGGCCGGTGTACCTTGTCTGCTTTTTTGCATTGGAGCGCTGGGGCCCCGCGCCGCGGTATTGGGTGCACTGCGCGCTGGACGACGCCATCCCCTTTTGCGAGTGGTTTGTGCTGCCCTATTGCAGCTGGTTTGTGATGCTGGCCTTTGCGCTGTTTTACCTTTGGACCCGCGATACCCAGAGCTACGACCGGCTCTGCGCGCTGATGTTTGGCGGTATGAGCCTGTGTTTGCTGATCTACCTGGTTTTGCCAAACGGGCTTGCGCTGCGGCCGGCCGGCCCGCTGCCCCAAAACCCGGCGGCAAGGCTGCTGGGGCTGCTGTGGGCGGCCGACACCCCCACCAACGTCTGCCCCAGCATCCACTGCCAGTCCACCGGGTGCATGGTGCTGGCTTTAAGCCGCTCAAGGCCGCTGCGCGGCCGGCACGGCTGTCAGGCGGCGGTTTGGCTGTGGGGGGCGCTGATCTGCCTTTCGACCCTGTTTACCAAGCAGCACTCGGCGGTGGATGTTCTGCTTGGGCTGGCGATGGCCGCGCCGGGGCTGTGGGTGTTTGGCCGCGGCCCCGCCAACGGAATACAAGGAGGGATCTGATGGAATCGCACGCCTGTTCGGGTACGGATGGTTTTATGCTGCTCTCACGCTACCGCAAGGCTGTTATGGGGGTGGCCGCGCTTTGGATCCTGTTTTTCCATGCAGGGTATATCCACTTTGAGTCAACGCCGGTGCTTTCGGCGCTCGAACAGTTTATCAAGCGGGTCGGGTTTTGCGGGGTGGATATTTTCCTGTTCCTTTCGGGCATGGGGCTGGTGTACGCGATGGAAAAAGGCCCCTCCCTGCCCACCTTTTATGCCCGCAGGATCCGGCGCCTCCTGATCCCCTTTGTTGGGTTCGGGCTGTTCCAGGGCTGGCGGGACGGCTGGTCCGCCTCCCAGCTGCTGAAAAACCTTTCGGGGTACACTTTTTTGTTTGACAACATCTACGCCTTTTTGTGGTTTGTACCGGCGCTGGCCCTGTTTTATCTCGCTTTCCCGCTGTATTACCGGCTGTTTCGGCGCTCCTCCAACCAGGGGTTGTTTACCGGCTGCGTGCTGGCGCTTTGGCTGGGGGCCACCCTGTGGCTGCGGGCCAGCCTGCGGTCCGACCTGTTCGGCGCAACCAACCGGATCCCCATCTTTTTGATCGGCATCCTGATGGGCTGGCTCTCGGCCCGCCGCAGCATCCGGTTTGACCGGCTGGCCTGGTGCTTTTTGGGCCTTATCCTGATTTTAGGGGCCTACCTGAGTTTTTTGGTTCATTTTCGGGGGATGTACCTTTTGGTGCCGGATTCCGGCTGCTGCCTGCCCAACATCCTGATGGGTGTCTCCCTGCCGTTTTTGCTGGCCGGGCTTTTTTGGCTGCTGGCCGAACGCCTTCCGGCGCGGCTGCCCGGGCGGCTGCTGTGCAGCGTTTTGTCTTTTTTCGGCAGCATTTCGCTGGAATTTTATTGCGTGCAGGAATGGCTGGCGGGCCGCCTGCAGCCCCTTTTGCCGCCCGGGCTGAGCAGCTTTTGGGCAAACCTTGCCCTGCTGCTTGCAGCTGTGGCGGCGGCGCTGCTGCTTTTTGGGCTGAATAAGGGGGTTTGGATGGCGGTGGACCGGCTGCTGGCCCTTGTCCGCCCCCTTTCAAAAAAGGATGAGGTCACGTTATGAAACAGGCATCCGGGCCGCACTGGCTTGCCTGCGAGCGGCGGGGGGTTTACGCGCTGCTGATGGCGGCCAGCGGCATGATGGGCGCGTACACCCTGGTGCTGCGGGGCGGGGTGTTCTGCAACGCCCAGACCGCCAACATCGCCATGATGGCCGTTGCCTTTGGGCAGGGGCGCTGGGGCGACGGGCTGTATTACCTGATCCCCATCACGGCCTACTGCCTGGGGGCCTTTTTGTCCGAGCTGCTGCCCGGGCCGGTCAAGCGGCTGGGGCCGGTGCGGTGGGACAGCTGCCTTGTGCTGCTGGAGGCCGCCACCCTGTTCTGCATCGGGTTTATCCCGCTGCGGGCCCCCCACCAGCCGGTGCAGCTGCTCATCAACTTTATTGCCGCCATGCAGTTCAACACCTTCCGCCAGGCCGAGGGCATCCCCATGGCCACCACCTTCTGCACCAACCATGTGCGGCAGGTGGGGGTCTGGCTCTGCCACGGGGTGTGCCGCCGGGACCCTGCCGCCTACCGCCGCGCCGGGGCCCATGTTTGGATGCTGGCCTGCTTTTTTGCGGGCGCCGCCCTGCTTACCAGCCTCTGCCCCCTCTTGCAGGCAAAGGCCATCTGGCTGGCCCTTGTTCCCCTGCTGGCCGCCGCGGCGCGGCTGCTGTATGCCGACCTGATCGCCGAACGTGAGCTGCTGTCCCGCAAGCCCTCCGGGCACTGAGCGCCGCCCCCAACAAAAAGCCGTACCCCAGCAGAGGGTACGGCTTTTTTCCGTTGAGGCATCACGGCTCCAGCGGGTAGGGCCAGGCCAGGATGCCCCCGATGTTGTAGGCCTCAAAGCCCATGCGGGCCAGCCGGCCGGCCGCCCAGGGGCCCCGCTGGCCGCCCCGGCAGTAGACCAGCACCGGCAGCGGGGGCAGCCGCTGCGCCGCCTGGCCCAGCTGCTCGGCCGGCAGGTTTACCGCGCCGGGCAGGTGGCCCTCGGCATACTCCTCGGGGGTGCGGATGTCCAGCACGGTCACCCCGCCGGCCTGCATCCGCCGCCAGGCCTCGGCCGGGGCCAGCCGCTGCGCGCGCATGGCCGTTCCCCCCTTTTTTGCCTTTGCATCAGGCTATGCCGGCGCGGCCCAAACTGTGCATGCCCAGCCTGCGCCCTGCCCGGGGCAGGGCACGGGCTTTTGCGTTTTTAAGCGGGCCGGGGCGCTTTTTAAAAATGCATCTGCTCCAGATACTCCTGCATAAAAAAGGGGTCGGTGGCAAGCTCTAAATACCGGCAGCGGCCGGCCAGCGCGGCCAGCTGCCGCCGGGCATCCCGCCGCAGCAGGGCCAGCGCCGCCCCCTCGCCCGCCGCGTTGCCCACCGCCTGAGCGGGCGCGGCGAGGGCGGGCGGCAGCAGCCCGATGGCTCGCGCGCTTTTGACCGAAAGGCAGCTGCCAAACCCGCCGGCCAGGTACACCGCCTGCACTTCATGCGCTCCAACGCCGGCCGCGTGCAGCAAGGCGGCGATGCCCGCGGCAACCGCCGCCTTGGCCATCTGAAGCTGGCGGATGTCGCTCTGGGTCAGGTAGACGCGCCGGTCGGGGGTGAGGTAGGCCGCCGGCTGGCCCCCTTCTTCGCCCAGCCAGTCGGCCAGCTCCTCCCCGCCGGCGGCCTCGGCCTCTTCGGCCCTCAGCAGCCGGCCGGATGCGTCCAGCGCGCCCACCGCCCGCAGCATGGCTGCCGCCTCCACCAGGCCGCTGCCGCAGACCCCCTTGGCCGGCCCGCCGTCCAGCACCGCGGCCGCCGGCCCGGCCGGGCCCCAAGAGACCCCGCTGACCGCACCGGCCGCCCCGGCCATGCCCAGGGTGATGCCGGCCCCCTCAAAGGCGGGGCCGGCGGCGGTGGCGCAGCAAAGGATGCCGTCCGGCCCGGCCAGCGCCATCTCGCCGTTGGTGCCAATGTCCAAAAAGAGCCGCCAGCCGGGCGCGGGCGGGCCCTGCTTTGCCGGGGGCAGGCCCAGCCCGCAGGCCAGCAGCCCGGCCGTGATATCGCCCCCCAGATACCCCGCCACGCAGGGGCAGAGCAGCACCCGGGCGTTTTGCCAGGCCCCCACCCCCAGCTCCCGCCCCGGCACCTCGCCGCCAAAAAGGGTAAGGGGGGCAAAGGGGGCCCGGCCCATCGAGGCGGGCGAAAGCCCGGCCAGGATGTGCAGCATGATGGTATTGCCGGCCACGCAGACCGCCCGCAGCGCGCTTGGCCCCGCCCCCGCCCCGGCCAGCAGACCGGCCGTGATGCGGGAGAGCTGGCCCCGCACCGCCCCGGCCAGCCGGGCCAGGCCCCCGCCCTCGCAGGCGGCGATCCGGCGCACAACGTCCGCCCCAAAGGGGCCCTGGGCGTTGGCCTCGCCGGCGCTTGCCAGCCGCCGGCCGGTGGCAAGGTCGTGCAGGTGCACCACAAGGGTGGTGGTGCCAAGGTCCACCGCCGCCCCCAGCAGGGGCTTGTCGGCATCCTCCGCAAAAGCGTTGGCCAAACCGTCTGCCGCCGGCCCGCCCGTCCCTAAAACAGCTGCCGCCGAGCCCGCCGCCGGCCCATCCGTCCCGGGGCCGCCGGCCGGCCCGTCCAGGGCCCAGGGGTCGGGCGGCAGGGCCTCCCAGGGGCGCAGCGCCCCCTGGCAAAAAACGGCCGCGGCCCCCTGCCCGGCCAAAAAAAGCTCCATGCCGGGCGCGGCGGGGGTGCGGCAGGCCAGCACCCAGCCCAGGCCTTCGGCCCGCACCCGGCACTTGCCGCAGCTGCCCGCGCCGCCGCAGGGCGCGGGCAGGGCGGTGACCCCCGCGTTTTGCAGCGCCGCCAGCACGGTTTGGCCCGGCCGCGCCGTGATGGCCCTGCGCCGGCTGTCCAGCGTATAAAACAGTGTGAATCCCCCGCCCATGCCAGGCCCCCCTTCTTATCTCACCGCCGCTTTTTATGGTCTTTTCTCACCGCCGCTTTTTAATAGCCTTGGTTCCTGTCCCTTCACCGGGGCCCGCGCGCTGTCCGGCGCATTCGCTCTTTGCCGCCGCTGCCCCCGATCCCCTTTCGGGGCTCTCCCCCGCGGCCCTGCCGCCCCAAAACTCCTTGAAGCAAACATCCCCTTTTTTAGCTTTTATTGTACCACGCCCCCTGCCCCGCGGCCAGCCGCGGGCCGGGGCTTTGGCAAAACCGCCAAATCTTGTTTGCATTCTTTTGGTAAACTGATGAAATTTGCCCTGCCCCCTTGCCAAAGGGCGGAGGAGGGGGTATAATGGCAACAGTTGGAAACGTTTCCGGCAACGTTTCTGGTAACGGTTCCTCCAAAATGGGCGTCCTGGCCCCGCGCCGGAGCCCGAGCGCGCCGGAACAAAACAGGCCGGGCCGCCAAAAGCAGGGCAGGCCGCACTGCCAAAGCAAGGCAGGCAGGCCGGGCCGCCAACGCCGGGCAGCGCAGGCAGGCCGCCGCCCCACACAAAACGCGAGAGAGGGGTGCGCGGAGCATGACCATCCGGGACATCGCCCGCGAGAGCGGGTACGCCATCAGCACCGTCTCCCGCGCGCTGAACAACCACCCCGATGTGAGCGAGGAGACCAAGCAGCGCATTGCCGAGATCGTGGCCCGCACCGGGTTTGTGCCCAACTCAAACGCGCGGCAGCTCAAGCGCCAGCAGGCCAAGAACATCGTGTTTATTGTAAAAAGCACCTCCAACCTCTTTTTTGCGGACGTGCTGGTGGAGCTGCAGCGGCATGTGAGCGAGGCCGGGTACGACGGCGTGGTGCAGTACCTGGACGAAAACGCCGACGAGCTGGCGGTGGCCGAGCAGGTGTGCCGGGAGGCGCGGCCCAGGGGCATCGTGTTTTTGGGCGGCAACATCGATGCCTTCCGCGAGCGGTTTTCGGCCATCCGGGTGCCCTGTGTGCTGGCCACCAGCGTGAGCAGCCTTTTGCAGTTCGACAACCTCTCGATGGTTGGGGTGGACGACAAGACCGCCGCCGCTTTGGCCGCCGGGCATCTGGCCGGGCTGGGCCACCGGCGGATCGCCATGCTGGGCGGCTGCGATACCAGCTATATCAGCCGCCAGCGCCGGGCCGGCTGCGAGCGGGCGCTGGCCGCTTTGGGCGCTCCCTTTGACCCCGACCTTTACGGCGAGGCGGATTTTACCTTTGACTCGGCCTACGAGGCAACCCAGCGGCTGCTGCGGCAAAAAAAGCCGTTTACCGCCCTGCTGGCCATGAGCGACGTGATGGCGGTGGCGGCGGTGCGCGCCTTGACCGACGCGGGGCTGGCGGTGCCGCGGGAGGTATCGGTGACCGGCTTTGACGGCACCCCCATGGCCCGCTACTCCACCCCGCGGCTGACCACGGTGGCCCAGCCCGCCGCCGAGATCGCACGGGCCAGCATCTCGCTGCTGCTGGACTGCATCGAAAGGGACGCCCCCGCCCGCACCCTGGTGCTGGAGGCGTCGCTTTTGGAGGGGGAATCCACCTGCGCCCCCTGCGAAAGGCGCTGACGGCGCGGGCATCGCTTTGAAAGCCCCGCGCGGCTGTGCGCGCCCCTCTCTTTTTACGCCCCTTGCAGGCGATCCGCCTGTTTGGATAGACGCGGCCCGCCGTTTGGCAGGCCAAACCCCAAACCGTCCGGCCCGGCCGGGCGGCCCACCGCGGGCTGCGGCTGACCGCCGCGGCGCGCAGATACAATGGAGGAGATTTGTATGAAAAAGGCATTGGCGATCCTGCTGGCGCTGGCTTTGGCCCTGTCGCTGGCTGCCTGCGGCGGCGGCGCTTCCAGCACCCCGGCCGCCAGCACCCCCGCGGACGGCGGTTCGGCCCCCGCGGCCCCGGCCGAGGGCGGCAAGGTGTACTACCTGAACTTTAAGCCCGAGCAGGATCCGCAGTGGCAGGCCCTGGCCAAGAGCTACACCGAGCAGACCGGCGTGCCGGTCACGGTTGTGACCGCCGCTTCCGGCCAGTACGAGACCACCCTGATGGCCGAGATGGGCAAGACCGACGCCCCCACCCTGTTCCAGGTGAACGGCCCGGTGGGCCTTGCCAACTGGAAGGACTACTGCTATGACCTGACCGGTTCGCAGATCATGGGCGATCTGACCAACGAGAGCTTTGCCCTCAAGGAGGGCGACGCCACCCTGGGCGTTGCGTATGTGGTCGAGTCCTACGGGCTGATCACCAACAAGACCCTGCTGGACAAGGCCGGCTACACCATCGACGACATCAAGAGCTTTGCCGACCTCAAGAAGGTCGCCGAGGACATCACCGCCCGCTCGGGCGAGCTGGGCTTTGCCGCCTTCTCGAGCGCCGGCATGGACGGCTCTTCCGACTGGCGCTTCAAGACCCATCTGGCCAACCTGCCCATCTACTTTGAGTACAAGGCCGACGGCATCGGCTCGACCGACGCCATCAAGGGCACCTATCTGGACCAGTACCGCGCCATCTGGGACCTCTACATCAACAACAGCACCTGCAAGCCGGCCGAGCTCTCCGCCAAGACCGGCGACGACAGCCGCAACGAATTTTTGGCCGGCGAGGCCGTCTTCTTCCAGAACGGTTCCTGGGAGTACGGCAACCTCGTGGGCGAGGGCAAGTTCACCGATGACGACCTGGCCATGATCCCGATCTACATCGGCGGCGAGAACGAGGCCACCCAGGGCCTGTGCACCGGCACCGAGAACTACTGGTGCGTCAACAAGGAGGCCGACCCGGCCGACATCCAGGCCACCCTCGACTTCATCTACTGGTGCGTGAGCTCGGAAGAGGGCACCGCCGCCATGGCGAACGAGATGGGCTTTGTCATCCCCTTCAAGAACGCCGTGGAGTCCCCGAACCTGTTTGTAAAGCAGGACGTGGCGATGACCGCCGCCGGCCTCATCCCGGTGTCCTGGAACTTCCCCACCATGCCCAGTGAGGAGTGGAAGAACGGCGTGGGCAGCGCGCTGACCGTGTACGCCGCCGACCAGACCGACGCCAACTGGGACGCCGTGGTCACCGCCTTTGTGGACGGCTGGGCCAGCGAGTACGCAATGCTGCAGGGCTAACCCCGCAGGCCGCCGCGCAAGTTTTTTTGGGCGGGGGGCACAAACAGCCCCCCGCCCTTTTTATCAAAAAAAGCAAGTTTGTTGTTTGTGTAAGCTGTATGTGTAAGGAGGGAGCGAACGCCGTATGGAAAAAACACTCAAGCGCTATTTCCCCTTGTTCGTCCTGCCCACTTTGGCGGCCTTTATCATAGGGTTCATCCTGCCCTTTGGCGAGGGGCTGTACCTCTCGCTGTGCCGCTTTACCACGGTGGGCAACGCCAAATTTACCGGGTTTTCCAACTTCATCGCCGCCTTTGGCGACGAGAGCTTTGCCCATTCGTTCTGGTTTACAGTCTCGTTTGCCGTTGTCAACACGGTGCTGATCAATGTGGCCGCCTTTGCGGTGGCGCTGCTGCTCACCCGGGGCATCAAGGGCACCAACCTCTTCCGCACGGTGTTTTTTATGCCCAACCTCATTGGCGGCATCGTGCTGGGCTATATCTGGAACATCCTCATCAACTGCCTGCTCTCGATCGTGGAACAGCCGCTTTTGCAGCTCAACACCACCGCCGGCTACTGGGGCATGATCGTGCTCACGGCCTGGCAGCAGGTGGGCTATATGATGATCATCTACATCGCCGGGCTGCAAAACGTCTCGCCCGACCTCATCGAGGCGGCCCAGATCGACGGCGCCTCCTCCTGGAAGACCCTTTTCAGCGTCAAGATCCCGATGGTGATGCCCTCCATCACCATCTGCCTCTTCCTCACCATCACCAACTCCTTCAAGCTGTTTGACCAGAACCTGGCCCTCACCGGCGGCGAGCCCAACCACGCCACCGAGATGCTGGCCCTCAACATCTACAACACCTTCTACGCCCGCAGCGGGCCACAGTGGAAGGGGATCGGCCAGGCCAAGGCCGTGGTGTTCTTTGTGGTGGTCGTGATCATCTCGCTGATCCAGCTGGGCGCGACCCGTTCCAAGGAGGTGCAGCAGTAATGGCTAAAAAGAAGGTAAGCCCGGTCTGGACGGTGCTGCTGGGCATTTTGGCGGTGCTCTATGTCTACCCGGTCATCATGATCCTGTTCAACTCGCTCAAAAAGGAGACGGCGATCTCCACCTCCACCGCCTTCCAGCTGCCCAACGCGGCCAGCTTCAATGGGCTGAGCAACTATCTGGACGCGCTGGGGGCCAAGGGCTTTTTGCAGAGCTTTGGCTACAGCCTGTTTATCACCTTAAGCTCGGTGGCGCTGATCCTGCTCTGCTGCTCGATGTGCGCCTGGTACATCACCCGGGTGCACTCCGGCGTCTCCCGCCTTATGTACCTCTTGTGCGTTTTCAGCATGGTGGTGCCCTTCCAGATGGTGATGTTCACCCTCTCGCAGACGGCCGACCAGCTTAAACTCAACACCCCCTGGAACATCTGCATCATCTACCTGGGCTTTGGCGCGGGGCTGGCGGTGTTTATGTTCTCGGGCTTTGTAAAGGGCATCCCGCTCGAGATCGAGGAGGCCGCCATGATCGACGGCTGCAACCCGGTGCAGATCTTCTTCCGCATCGTGGTGCCCATCTTAAAGCCCACCATGATCTCGGTGGCCATTCTGCAGGCCATGTGGGTCTGGAACGACTACCTGCTGCCCACCCTGGTGCTGGACATCAAAAAATACCGCACCATCCCGATGCTGATCCAGTACTTCCGCGGCAGCTATGGCCGGGTCGAGATGGGCCCGATGATGGCCTGCATCATGCTCACCGTGCTGCCCATCATCGTGTTCTACCTTGCCTGCCAGAAGTATATCATCGAGGGCGTCGTGGCCGGCGCCGTCAAGGGCTGATGCGCCCGCAGCGGCAGGGCACCGCAATACGGGCCAGCGGCATCCTGATGCCCCTCTCGAGCCTGCCGGGCCCCTGGGGCATCGGCACCTTAGGCAGCGAGGCGCGCCGGTTTGTGGACTTTTTGGCCGCGGCGGGCCAGCGGTACTGGCAGATCCTGCCCATCGGCCCCACCGGCTACGGCGACAGCCCCTACCAGAGTTTTTCGGCCTTTGCGGCCAACCCCTACCTGATCGACCCCGAAACCCTTGTGGAGCAGGGCCTTTTGCAGCCGCAGGAGGCCGCCGCCCCCTTTTGGGGGGCCGACCCCTGCCGGGTGGACTACGGCGCGCTCTGGGCCGGCCGGGGCCAGCTTTTGCAGAAGGCGGCCGGCCGGCTGCCCGAAGATGACGAGGGCTTTTGCAAGTTCTGCGCCGCCGAGCGGGACTGGCTGGACGACTACGCCCTGTTTATGGCCCTCAAGGAAGAAAACGGCCACGAGAGCTGGCTGTGCTGGCCGCGGCCGGTGCGGCTGCGCCAGCCGCAGGCCCTGGCCGAGGCAAAGGAGCGGCTGGCCGGCCGGGTGTTTTACTGGAAAGCGGTGCAGTACCTGTTTTTTGGGCAGTGGCGGGCGCTGAAAAGCTACGCCGCCCAAAAGGGGGTCGAGATCATCGGGGACATCCCGATCTATGTGTCGGCCGATTCCAGCGACGTCTGGGCCGCGCCCGGGCTGTTCCAGCTGGATGAGGAGGGCCGCCCCACCGAGGTGGCCGGCTGCCCGCCCGACGCCTTTGCCGCCGAAGGGCAGGTGTGGGGCAACCCGCTGTACGCCTGGCAGGCCCACGCGGCCAGCGGCTACGCCTGGTGGCTGCGGCGGCTGGGCCACGCCGGGAAGGTGTACGACCTTTTGCGGATCGACCATTTCCGGGGGCTCGAGAGCTATTTTGCCATCCCGGCCGGGCAGCCCAGCGCGGCCGGCGGGCACTGGTGCAAGGGCCCGGGCATGGACTTTATCCGGGCGGTCAAGGCGGCGCTGCCGGGGCTTACGATCATTGCCGAGGACCTTGGCTACCTCACCGACGAGGTGCGGGCGCTGCGCCGTGCCAGCGGCTTTGCGGGCATGAAGGTGCTGCAGTTTGCCTTTGACAGCCGGGAGCCGGGCGATTACCTGCCCCACAACTACCAGCGCAATGCGGTGGTGTACACCGGCACCCACGACAACATCCCCACCGCGGCCTGGCAGGGCCAGGCAAGCCCGGAGGACGCGGCCGCGGCCCGGGCCTACATGGCCGCCGCCGAGGAGGACCTGGCCCCGGCCTTTATCCGCACTGCGCTGGCCAGCGTGTGCGACACGGCCATCATCCCCATGCAGGACTGGCTGGGCCTTGGCGCCGGCGCCCGGATGAACACCCCCAGCCGTCTCGACGGCAACTGGCAGTGGCGGATGGCGCCCGGCGCGGCCAGCGAAACCCTGGCCGCGCGCATCCGCGCCCTCACCGAGCGGTACGGCCGGGTGTGAGACAAAATGGGAGTGTCCTGACCGGGGAGGAATGGCCCCCGGCCGGGTGCGTGGGAGCAGCCTCTCAAGGCAACAGGACCCCTGCCCCGAAAGCCTTTCGAGGCTCTCCCCCGCCCCCGGCCTTAGTCCTTGAAATGGACACTCCCAACAAAACTGTAAGCATGCCAAAGCAGGCCCCCCGGCGGTTTCGCCGGGGGGCCTGCTGTTCTTATGCCTTGTAAAAGCTTTGCGGGTCAAGGCTTAATCCTTCTGTCCAAAGAAGAGGTCTTTCAGCCGCTGCCAAAAGCTCACCCGCTCCGGCCCGGCGGCCTCGGCGGCCGGCTGCTCGGGCTCGGGCTCCTCGGGGGCCTCGGGCTGCCGGGTGCGCATCACAAACTTGACCGTGCTGCTGACCCCCTCGGGCGCGCCGCTGTAGCTGCGGTAGCCCTCGCTGGCCTGGCGCAAAGCGTCGGCGGTGTCCAGCAGGGCGTTCAGCTGGTCCAGTTCGGCCCGGCCGGTGATTTTGGAGATGCCCTCCTCGTCGTACTCGGCCACGCCGTCCACCAGTTCCCGCACGCCGTCCAGCAGCTCCTGCACCCCGTCGCCCAGTTCGCCGGTCACGGCCTTGCGCAGGTCGTGGGTGCCGCTGGCCAGTTCGCCGGTCACGGCGTCGTACAGCTTCTGCCCGCCGTCCGCCGCGCTGGCCACCCCTTCGGTGTAGGCGGCCAGCCCGCGCTGGAACTGCAAAACGCTGTCCAGCTGGGCGATCACCCCGCGCAGCTTTGCAGCCTGGCTGCTTCCAGCCACGGCGGCCGCTGAGAGGGTCGTCCACGCCCCATTGACCTGATCCCCGGTCAGGGGGATGCTGCCGGACAGAATGCCGGCAACCAGGCTGTTGATCTCATTTTGGCTGGCCGCCGTCTGGCGCAGCACCGGCGCCTGGCCGGCCGCCCCGCGGCTTCCCAGCGCCGTTGCGGTGGGCACCGCCGGGCGGCACGCGCCGCACAGCGCAAGGCCCTCGGCCTGCGGCTGGGCGGCTGGGTCGCCGGCGGGTTCCTGGCCCGGGGCCGGCTCAGCGG
>CAJTVI010000064.1:0-7439 GCA_910579545.1 uncultured Oscillospiraceae bacterium
GCGGCGCTAAGCGTCAGAATTCCTCGCCGCGGCGCCCAGCACCGGCGTTCCCCGCCCCGCCGCGGCGCTAAGCGTCAGAATTCCTCGCCGCGGCGCCCAGCACCGGCGTTCCCCGCCCCGCCGCGGCGCTAAGCGTCAGAATTCCTCGCCGCGGCGCCCAGCACCGGCGTTCCCCGCCCCGCCGCGGCGCTAAGCGTCAGAATTCCTCGCCGCGGCGCCCAGCACCGGCGTTCCCCGCTCCCTCCGCGCCCTGAAAAAAGCATCCCAAAGGGCGGCGGTGAGCCAGGAAAACAAAGAACCCAAAGCAAATTCGATCCGCCGCGCCCCCCCAAAAAAGGGGCCGGCCAAACCACTTCCAGAAAGGAGGACCGCCGCATGGCCTGTTTATCCCCTGCCGCCCAGCGGATGCAGGGCTATATTGTGGAAGCCCTGTTCCAGCTGATGGCGCAAAAGCCCTTTGACGAGATCACCGCGGGGGAGATCGCCGCCCGCGCCGGGGTGGACCGCTCCACCTACTACCGGCATTTCAAGAGCAAACAGGCGGTGCTGCGCTCTTTTTTGGATACCGCCCTGCCCGACCCGCCCGCCCTGATGGCGCAGAACGGCCGGCAGGAGGCGTTTGAGGAATTTTTTACCCAGTGCAGGCGGTACCGCCGCGAGCTGCTGCTGCTTTACAGCGCCGGGCTTTCGGGGCTGCTGGTGGAGCGCCTCTCCCGCCCGGCCCTGCTCTGCCCCGAGGGGCCGGCCGGCTGGCAGTACGCCGCGGCCTGCCGCCTGGGCGGGGTGGCCGGATGCCTGCTCTTCTGGCTCTCCCGCCAGATGCAGGACGACCCCGCCGAGATGGCCCGGATGCTGAGCGCCTCCCTGCCGCCCGGGCCCCCGGCCGTCCTCTCCCCCCTCTTTGCGGCCCTGGCCGGCGCATAAGGCCCCCACAGCCACAGCAAAAGGCGGTGCAAGCCAGATCGGCTGCACCGCCTTTTTGGGCCGTGCTAAAACCAGCGGCAAGGGCAAGCCGCCCTACGGCTACCGTTTTGGCTCGGCAGACCGCAACCGCTGGATCATTGATGGAGACGCCGTCCCAGTGTTCAAGCGTATCTTTGACCTGTCGATTACCGGAAAGGAGCCAAGCCAGACCACCCGGAATTTTGGAGGCGGACAAACTTTTGACTGCCAGGGTGCTGTATGCCGGAAGGAAAAACAGCCTGTTGCCGGAGTGTCCCTATCACTGAATGGAGCGGTCTGCTGTCGGCATTCCGAGCCAGAAGCGTTACTATAAGATGCTGGGAAGGCTGTGAGGCGGAACAGACCAGTCTTAATATCTGTCTGGACGATTGGGTGATGACCCATGAAGAAATGGAGGACAATGTTGGCCCATTCCTCGCCCTGCTCGAGAACATCCCGGAAACTGACTCAGGCCATTGTTAAGTGCTCGGATTGGATCATCCATGAGATGATGGGCCTGTAATTGTAGTCATATCGTGATACAATAAGAAAAAGCAGCCGGGAGGGTGCAGGATGCTGCAAACCTATGTGCGGTCTTCACGCGATCTGCGCAACAACTATGCCGAGATTGCAAGGCTTGTGCGGGAGAACAACCAGGTCATCATCACAAATCAGGGGCGCGGCGAATCTGTTTTGATCAGCATGGAGGAGTACGCCCGTTACGAGGAATACCTTCATACAAGGTATGTCGAGCGGATAGCATATCGGAAAAGGTTCGGATTATATGGGTTTGTAATAGCGAGACTCCATCGATATTTGAACCCCGGCTCATTTTCAGTGTGAAATTCTGCGCATCGGCACCCAACCTATGAACTGAGTATAGTACGCCGCCGTTGTTGCGTCAAGCTTTCGTATCGGGCTTCGTATCCTCGCCCGGCTCGGCTGTCACACCTTCAATCACATCGATGACTCCCCTCCGCCACCTCAAACTGCAATCTCTGTGCCCAGATAAAGCCTAAACTCCACCGAAATCCAGGATGCAAACTCAAACGCAATTTCCTTACGAGCGTAGATGCCGACATAACACCGCGCTTTGGGAACAATGCCAGCAGGCGCATCTTACCGGCGCAATCCCCTCCGCAGCTGCGGTGCATATTGCGGAGGTTCGCCTGATCCATGCCGATCAACAGGTCGTGCTCATCGCAGCCCCAGCCGTCCCTTTTCCGGCCTGCCGCTGACCGGCCGGCCCATCTCACAGTACAGCTTCATCTGCGGCAGCTCTTCCGCCATCAGCGCATATCGTTCGGCTTGTATCATGGGATAAAAAGACGTATAATGCTTCTCAACAGCGCAGGCAGAACAGAGGAGATTTTATGTCAAATATTTTGGTTGTTGAAGATGAAAAGGCCATGCAGGACATCATTGCGGACTATCTGCGCAAAGGCGGGCACACCTGCTTTACCGCCGATGACGGCATAGACGCCCTGATGCTTTTAAAAACCAGTCCCATGGACCTCCTGATCCTGGATGTGATGATGCCCCATCTGGACGGTTTTTCGGTCTGCAAGATGGCGCGGGAAATGAGCGGCCTGCCCATCATCATGCTTACCGCCAAGGGTGCGGAGGACGATAAACTGAAGGGCTACGGCTGCGGCGCGGATGACTATATGACAAAGCCGTTCAGCCCCAGGGTACTGCTGGCAAAGGTGAACGCGCTTTTGCGCCGCGCCTGTCCCGCGGCCGCCGGAGCGATCGCCGCCGGGAAAATCCTGCTCCAGCCAAACGCCCACAAGGCCTATTCAGACGGCCAGGAGCTCATCCTGACCCACAAGGAGTACGCGCTGCTCGCCTTTTTGATGGCAAATCCCGGGCAGGTTTTCAGCCGGGAGCAGCTTTTAAACCGTGTTTGGGGCTATGATTTTGAGGGGACGACCCGCACCGTGGACACCCACATCAAGACCCTGCGGCAGAAGCTGGGCGACGAGGGCAGGCATATCGTCACCCTGATCCGCTCGGGCTACAAATTTGAGGCGGCGGTATGAAGGAGCTGTTCTCGCTGCGCACCGTGCGCAAAAAGATCCTGATGCTCTCCAAGCTGGCGGGGATCGCGCTGGTTTTTTCTTACATCCTCTTTACCGGCCTGCCGGTCGGCAGGGACGCTTCCCTCCTGATCTGGCTGGGTTTTGTGCTGCTGCTGGTCCTTGGCATCGACCTGTTGATGGGGCGTTTTATCACAAAGCCGATCGGCAAACTCAACGCCTCCGCAAAACGCATGGCCGGCCTGGACTTTTCGGCCCCCTGCGACCTTGTTTCAACCGATGAATTTGGGGAGTTATCCGCCAGCCTGAACCTGATGGCGGAAAATTTGCAGCGGGCGCTTGCCCAGCTGGAGGATGCAAACGCACAGCTTGAAAAGGATGTGGAAAAGGAGCGGCGCCTTTTGGCCGAGCGCAGGGAACTGGTGGACAGCCTTTCCCATGAGATGAAAACCCCGCTGGGCATCATCCGGGCCTATGCCGAGGGCCTGCAGGACGAAACGGACGAGGCCAAAAAGCAGAAGTATGCCCAGGTCATTATCTCCGAAGCGGAGCGGATGAACGGCCTGATCGTGACCCTGCTGGATCTGTCGGCTCTCGAGAGCGGGGCCGCAAACCTCGACCTCACCCGGTTTGATTTTGTAGAGCTGACCGAAACCGTGGCCGGGCGGCTTTTGATCGACGCCCCAAACGCCGATTTTACGCTGCAATACACACTGCCGGAGCAAAAGGTTTTTGTGCGGGCAGACCGGCGGCGGATGGAACAGGTGCTGGGCTGCCTGATCGTCAATGCCCAAAAAAACGTACTGCCCGGCGGCGTTCTGCGGCTGGAGCTGACAGCGGACAATGGGGCGCTGTATTTCTCCATCTTCAATCAGGGCCGACCCATTCCAGAAAACGATCTGCCCAAAATCTGGACAAAATTCTATCGAAACAGCAATGCAAAATACAGCGGCTCCGGGCTGGGGTTATCCATTGTGGCGCAGGTCCTGTCCATGCATGATCTTGCCTATGGCGCGGAAAACCAGACCGGCGGGGTGCGGTTTTGGTTCTCCGTTCCCATCACCGAATAAATTCACACGGATCTCACAGCGGCCTCACACCAACCTCACACCGCATTTTTAAACTCTCCTTATCATACAGCTCCCCATTCCGTGTTCCCGCCCCGCAAGGGACGGCGAGGGAAATGGGGCTGTAAACAAGGAGGGTTTTTTATGTTTTTAGGCTTGGCGTGGTACTGGTGGCTGGCGATCGCGGCGGTGCTGGGCTTTTCGATTCCCTTCAAGCTCAGGTTTATGAAGCAGTGGAGCAAGCGCCAGCAGGAGCAGAAGAAGGGTCAGCATGGAAAGTGGGGCGATGAAGAATGATCGAGGTAAAAAACCTGACATTCTCTTACAGCACGGGCAAGCAGGCGCTCCACGGCCTGGACTTCACGGTGGAGGACGGGGAGATCTTCGGCTTTTTGGGGCCCAATGGTTCGGGGAAGTCCACAACGCAAAAGATCCTCACCGGCATCTTAAAAGGCCACGGCGGCAGGGTGTCTCTCTTCGGGCAGGACATCTCGGCCGCCCAGGGGCCGGCGTTTTTGGGGAAGATCGGCGTTTTGTTTGAATTCCCCTATCTCTACGCCAACCTGAGCGCCGTGGACAACCTGAACTATTTCGCCTCGTTCTATCCAAAGGAGCAGCGGCGGGATGTGGGGGAGCTGCTGGAAATGCTGGAATTCAAGCCGGACTTTTTAAAAAAGCCGGTGTCCTCCTACTCCAAGGGGATGCGCCAGCGGGTGAGCATGGCCCGGGCCCTGATCAGCAGCCCCAAGCTGCTGTTTCTGGACGAACCCACCAGCGGCCTGGACCCCTCCGGCGCGGTGCTGTTCCGCAAAATCATTGAGCAGGAGCGCAAAAAGGGCACAACGGTGTTTATTACCACCCACAACATGGCGGACGCCGATCTTTTGTGCGACCGGGTGGCGTTCATCTCTAATGGGAATCTTGTGGCGCTGGACACGCCCAAACGCCTGAAAGAGAAAAACAGCAGCCACTGTGTGATCATCGACTATCTATATCGGGGCCAGCGGGAAACCAAAACCATTGAAGCCCCGGAACTGGAGGCAGGCATCCCCTTTGCCCATGACGAGCTCCTCAGCATCCACTCCCAGGAGCCCACCCTGGAGGATATGTTTATCCAGTACACAGGGAGGGGGCTTAACTGATGGCAAAAGGCTTTTGGGCCCTTTTTAAAAAGGACTGCCGGATGCTGGCATCGGGGAAATTCTTCCTGATGGCAGCCGCGTTCCTGGCCCTCTACACGGCCTATGTAAACCTGGGCTATCTCCGCTTTATGCAGATGGAGCCCTACAATGTGTATCTGTATGACCCCGCGGGGACGCAGACCGAAAAATCCTCTCTGGTGCACACCGTTCCTTCCATGGAAGCCATGGACGCCGCCCTGCTCTCTGACGCCAACGGCGTGGGGCTGGATGCCAGCGGCGAAGAGGTGCGGGTGGTGCTCTACAAGGGGGCGGAACATGTTGACCGCCACCGGGCCGACTATGCCCTGTGCCTGCTAAACCCTTCGGCCAGCCGCGCCCCGGAAGTACTTGGCACAAACACGCCGGAACAAAAAGCGAGGAAGGAGATCACCTGCGAGCTGCTGTTTTTTGAGCTGGCCGCCGTGGGGTTTTTGGGCATCGCCGCCGTACTGTTTAAGGAAAAGGCCATGGGGATCATCCGTGTACACGCCATCCTGCCGGTGCAAAAAAGCCTGTTCCTCCTGTCCAAGTTAGCGGTGTTTTTGCTCTCTGATCTTGCCTTTGCAGCGCTGCTCACCCTGCTGAATGCAGGGGTCACGGACGGAGCGGCGGTACTGCCCGCCGTCCTGCTTCAAACGGCCATCCTCTCGCTTTTGATGGCGCTGGCGGGGCTGCTCTGCGCCCTGCTGCTGAAGGACTTCCGGCAGTTTACACTGGCCTATCTGGTGATCGCCATCTTCGCCGCAACGCCCGTATTTTTATCTGCCAACACCTCGGTCAAGTTTGACTGGATCGGCTGGCATCCGTTTTACCACGTCTACATGGGGCTGAAAAACGCCTATTTTGGAACGTCGATCTCACCGGTTTACTATGTCGGCGCTGTGGGTGCGGTCCTGCTGCTGTTCCTGGCGGTGCGGCTTGCGTTCCGCCGGGAAATCGCAAAGGAGGGGTGAAGCGTGAAAGGTTTGCGATATCAGCTCAAAAGCGTCCTGCGGGATAAGTTCTGCCTGATGACCTTTTTGCTGCCCATCCTGGTGGCCGCGGCGCTCAACCTTATGGGTTCCATCGATCTGTCCAGCCTGGGCGAGCTCCACTTTGGGGTGCTGGAAAACGACCTGCCCCCGCAGGCGGTCAGATGGCTGGAGCGGTACGGCCCGGTGACGGCCTATGGGACGCCGGAGGAACTGGCCAATGCCGTCAAGGAACCGTCCACCAATGTGATTGCCGTGCGGGCAGACGGGGCCAGCCTGAAAACCGCCATTGCCGGGGATGAGCTGGACATTTTCCGGCAGGCGGCGGCGACCCTCCCGGCCCTCTATGCGCGGCGGGAAAGGGCGGCGCAGGCAGAGGTGCGGGTGCTGGAGCGGCCCGATATTCTGGAAAGCTTTCAGGGCATTTTTATCCCCGCCGTGCTGATCGTGGCCATGTTCATGGGCTGTACCTTCAACGCCATGAACATCATCTCCGAAAAAGAGGACGGCGTGGCCTTTGTCAACGAGGTCCTGCCCATGACGCCCAGCCAATACATTTTGCAGAAGGTCACGGTGGGCTTCCTCTTTGGCAGCCTTTCCTCCATCGTAACGGCCTGCATCTGTTTCCGATCGTCCCGGCAAAATTTGTGGCTGCTGCTGGCGCTGATCCTTCTGTCCTCCTTTGTGGCGGCACTGATCGGGCTGTTTATCGGCAGGCTCTCCGAGGGCCTGATGATCGGGGTGGTCTATCTCAAGATCGTCATGCTTGCGTTTATCGCGGTGCCCATCGTGTGCGCCCTGACCGGGGTCAGCGGGCCGCTGGCGGTCATCTGCGATCTCGTCCCGTCCCAGCCCGCCTTTGACGGCATACTGGCCCTGTCCGCCGGGGAGATGGGCGCAGCGGTAAAGGATGCGGGCATTTTGGCAGTTCACTGCATCGGCTGGTCCTCGCTGTATGTCCTGACTTTTGCCCGGCGCAAAAGATAGGCGGTTCGAGCATCTGAAAAAGCCAGCCCGGCGGCGGTTTTCGCTGCCGGGCTGGCTGACGCTCCCGCGTTTATTGGCTTTTATTCGCTGGCCGGGGCGGTATAATGCGCCTGCGCCGCGGCGGGAAGCTCGCTGTACTGCACCTCGCTCCACTCCAGAACGCCGCGCACCGGTATGACCGTGAGAACCAGATCGTACAGGTGCAGGATCACGAGGGCGGCATCACCCTGTTTGAGTACGACCCCAACGGCA
>CAJTVI010000064.1:7449-14941 GCA_910579545.1 uncultured Oscillospiraceae bacterium
CAGGTGCAGGATCACGAGGGCGGCATCACCCTGTTTGAGTACGACCCCAACGGCAACAAGACCTATAAAGAATACGCGAACAACGAGACCGCCGTTTACAGCTATGATGTGTGCGACCAGATCATTGAACTGGACGAGTACGACCTGGGCGGCAAAAAACACTTCAAGACCACCTATACCTGGGACGCCGAGGGCAACCGCCTGTCCGAGATGCAGTACAACCACGGCCAGACCGGGCAGGGCAGCACCGGCACCGGAAATGGCAATGGCCATAAGGGCAGCGGCAGCGGCAAAAACAGCTATGAGGAACCCGGCCTGTGGGAGCGGTTTACCAGCTTCTTTGGGCTAAGCGCCGCCGCGCCCGATACCGCGGCCACCAGCGCGGTACAGCCGCTGGCGAACGCCCCGGCCATGCCCAGCGCCACGGCCGGCACGCCCGCGGGCGTGTTCCTGGACGCCGCGGCCCAAAATACCTCCGCCACGAATGAGATGCTCATGCTGGCGGCCGTGCCCGAAACCCCGGACGCCCCGAATGCGGCCATGCCCGAAGCAAAGGCCCCGGATGCCGGCGCGGGCAAGCCCGAAACCGGCAAGGAGGACGCGAAGAATCCCGGCAATGGCGATGGCAACAACCAGGTGCCCCCGGGCCAGACCGAGGATGGGAACGGCACGATCGTCAACCCGGGCGGTAATGTCGCCCCGGGCCTCAACCGCGGGGACAAGATCGACAAGCCCGCCAACCCGGATAAGCCCGGCAAGCCGAGCGATCCCGGCACCGAGGACAAATCCGACCGCAAGGCCCAGAAGTGCGAGCACATCTGCACCTACGATTGCCTCAACCGCATGGTGTCCGGCAGCATTGCGAAAACCTTTACCAGCTACACCTACGATACTTTGGGCAATCTGACACTTGAAACGGTCAAGAACAAGAGTGTAGACTATATCTATAACGAGCTCAACCAGCTTGTGCGCAAAACCACCAGCACCAACGACGTCTATACCTACTCTTACGATGGGCGGGGCAACTGCACCGGAGCCGAGCGCGGCCTGCGGCCGCTGCAGCGAGGCGGAGGTGGAGCCAAAAAAGGAGCGGACAAACCGCCGGAAGTGCGGCGCAGGGCGCGACTGTTTTTGGCTTCGATATTGCGGAGACGGGACACGGGGACGGTTTTTTTGTCTTGGACAGAGGAACTGTCCCCCTGTCCGGCAGCAAAAGCGGTGCTCAGTCTGGCAGGTGGCCCGCCTGACCGGTCTGACGAAGGCTCAGATTGAGCGTTTTCTCTTAAGGCATTAAGGGGGGAATGTCCGTCCCCTTGTTTCAGACAAAAGAACCGTCCCTCTGTCTCTGAAGTTAAATGAGCGACAAGGATTTCGTGAAGATAATCATTCATCTGTAATTCGTCTGATAGACTAAGGGGGTCCCTTTGATGAAGAAAAGGACGCTTCAATGGGGTGTTGCATTCTTTTTATGTGCTATGGCAGGGCTTCTCATATGGGCCTTTTGGCTACGCAGACCCAAAACATATATGGAGCGTTTTCCGAATCAGGTTGGGGTATCAAAAGAAGATTGCGAAAATCTATTGAACGACTATGAAGTTTCTTTTGACACACTGGTTTCATCGCTCACTTCACACATTGTAGGAATCAACATGGATTATAGTATCGATGTGGATAAAAGAGGGCATATGGATATACCAAAAGAATTGTGTAGGGATGTTGACCTTGTTACCGCAATCAAAGAGATTCATTCTGATAATCTTTTCAAAACAAATCCATTGACAATACATGCAGGAAGAGGAGAAAATGGTCTTGTATGGATAAGAATATTGTTAGTGTCCGAAGAGAAGTGCTCTGTAACGATGGTGTATCGGGAAAGTGGAACGGGATCCGAAAAAGAAAGAATTAATGATCATTGGTTCTGGACAGTTTTCTTTGCGATTTAAAGACACGGGAACGGTTCTTTTGTCTGCCTCTGTCTGCTTGGAATCTGTAAGGGTGATGATATGAAAAAGGCCTATTTTCTGATAAGAGGAGAAATCAAAAAAAGTGATACTTTTTACGCGATTAGAGTAATGATGGAACAGCTTTCCGAAAATCTTATGTTCAAAATTGATAGATATTCGATCGCATATTTGGCCGATAATGGAAAGGAGATATATCGATCCTATTTGTATACTCAAAACAAACGAATAAAGTTTGATTCTGTCCCTATTGAAGCAGTAAAAATTGCAATGTTTAAATCTTGTCCTGTGCAAAAAAACGTGATTGAGGCGCAGTTGTTTATCACATTGAGTTTCTGCAAAGATGGAGACTGGTCTCTTACCATTGTATGGTGGACGGATCCATCAAAGAAACTTGGATTAGAAGAAAAGATCCAAATGGTTCTGAATGTGCTGAAGGATATCTTTTCGGTGCATTATTTATGCGCGGATCAGATGGAGGACAAAAAAGCTGTTGAGCCCTTTGTCGAGGGGATTCTCTCTGAGGAAAGAACAGATTTGGAAAACAGCGTTGCGCGTACTATTGGAGGCCTTCGATTCACTGATAAACGACTCCCCTTTCTTTTTCCATATACCTTTGTAATGGAACATGATGGCTCAAAAATTGAATTTTCTTTTTCTCGGCCCGATTTGATAGATGAACCGCTTGAATCGTATCTTCGGGATCCAGAATGGAAGGCCTGTTATCAAAGCTGGATGGAAAGAGGATTGATTGCTCCTCTATGGGAAAGAGGATGCGGAGGACACGGGGACGGTTTGAGACCAGAGACAAAAGAACCGTCCCTCTGTCCAACCGTCCCTCTATCCACGGTATCTCCTTGAAAATTACGGGAATGACAACGATTGACTAACCGTCCCCCTATCCGGCTGCAAAAGAGATATTAGGGTGGTGACTTTATTTGATATGCTTACCATTGTGTGATTTGAGCCGAATAGAAATAAAAACAAAAGGATGTCGTTTTGAAAAATTCTTAGAATGCGAATTGTATTACAAAGACAATTTTGGAAATGAAAAAAAATTGGATGAGGACTATTTGTATATTTTTGTGGAAAACACACTAAATCGGATCAAGAATATACCATCATTGGATGCCCATTCCGAAATGTTTGGACAGATAGGGAAATGGCAAGAGTTTTATTATTACTCCCAAGATTTTTGTGATACACATAAAATAGAAATTGATATGATGAATAAGGCCCTTTGGATAAGCACCGAAAAATATGGTCTGTTTCTTTACAGTTATAATAATGAACTGTGGTTTGAGATGGATCATGGATATGATTCAAATTTTAGCTGTGCGAAAAAGTATTATGATAGACCGGTAAATTATCGAGTAGTCTTAAATAAGATTAAACATGAAAATGTTGAAATGTGGAAAAAAACGATAGAAGAAGTGCAACAGACGATGGTGCAAAGACACGGAGACGGTTAGAGACACGGGAGAACCAAAAGACACGGGGACGGTTTGAGGTGGAAATGGAAAAAGAAAGCTTAGAATTGTTTCAAGTGAAATCACCGGCTTCTTTAGAATTGAGGAAAAAATTTGTCGAGACATTTGTTAACTGTAGAAGTCAACGATATGAAAAAACCATAAAACCTTTTAAAAATGTGGAAAATACAACGCAAGCTTATTGGGGATATCTGTGGGACAATATAGATAAGAATAATTGCCTCATAGATTACTGTAATCAGACCAATATCGAAAAGGCAATGAAAGGCAGAAATTTATTCGATTCTCCTGTGTATTTGACTTGGGATGTTCATATTCCAAGATACGATGCAACGTTAATAAACTTAAACAATATATTTCGAACGCAAGGAGTTATTAAAATCTCTTTTTCATCCTATTTACAGCATGCTTATTTTTTTCCTGAAGATGTTTATTTTTTCGATGAATCCTATGAGTGGTGTGCTATATTAACGCACGAAGAAACAGAAAATGGAAGATGGTGCCTTTGGATAAAAACAGCGCAGGACACGGGGACGGAAGGGGGACACGAGAGGACACGGTGACGGTTCCGAGACACGGGACACGGGAACGGTTCTTTTGTCTGAGACAATGGGACGGACGCCCCTCTTAGTGTCTTAAGATACAACGCTCAATCTGAGCCTTTGCCAGCCCGGTCAGGCAGGCCATATGCCGGATTGAGCACCGTTTTTGCTGCAACTCTGCAGCTCATAAAGATACGCGCCTCACAAATCTATAGCCAATCGCCCGAAGTCGATACTGACCGCGAGGTGGCACATCTGCCGAATCAGCTGGGCCGCCTCACGGTCACTCAGTCGGTCTCCCGGTCGATGTCAATGCATACTGGAAGGGCTGTTTGTTGAGAGTTGTGTGTCCCTTTGTCTCAGACAAAAGAACCGTCCCTCTGTCCTCTCTGTCCTCCAGCGTACTTGATGTTCCACATGATCATAATAGTTCCTTCTATGAAAGTGTCCAAAAGTGTTGCGTTGATAAGCAGCGATGTGTGAAACAATCCAGAAATCATCAAAAAAACATGTACTAAGATACTTATAAGAAACGTTAACAAAAACACACAAAGAATCGTTTTTGCAAGTTTATATCCCCATTTCATTTGGATTCTATGAGAAGGGAAAAATATTTTCTTTGCAAAACAACATACAATAAAAACAACAACGGAACATCTCCATTGAAAAGCGCAGATAGCCACGAACATTGTTCCTGAGAAAATCGCAAATGAAGCTCTTCGCTTTGTAGACCAGGGTTCAGAGTGCATCGAATCAATCAAAGCTGCCCCATAATACCCTGTAATTAAAAATCCGAACACTGTTAGAAAGTCCGAGCTTATGATCCATGATGCTATCAATGCATTTGACTTTCCCATGGAATAACAAAACAGACAAAGCAGTGCAAGCTGACTCTTTTTGACCGATGTTCTTCTTAATTTACAGATGATCACATATACTGCCATCAAGCCAAAGAGCCTTGTGCCGTCTCCCAAAATGCATCTTCGTACTGTGTCCGAGATGAAGTGTTGAGATGGAGCCTTTATATACCAAAAATACATCAGAAGTCGAAAAGAAAGAATGGTAAAAGCAAACAAAACGAAGGATGCTTTCCCTTTTCGATTTCCTATATTCATCGCAACGAGCCTCCCTCTGAAATTTCGGGCACACTGTTCTGTCATCATCGGGGGAAGCGCAAGACGTGAGCAAAACTCGAGAACGATTGAGCGCATCTCTTTGTCCCAGGCAAAAGAATCGTCCCCCTGTCTCTCATATCATCACCCTTACAGGATGGGGTCGTCGGAACCATCCCTGTGTCCAGCACGTCCCCTTGCTCCTCCCGTGTCCGTCTTTAACTCTCTTAATATTGTTTTTTCCTTAAATTTCATAAACACTTGAATGCCAAGTATGGCACTCCAACTGGCAATGGATATCCATTGATCCTTTGAGAAAAAGCACACTCCTCCCATGATTATCACTGTTCCAAATATAAAACGAAAGTGATTAACTGTATGTAGTAACCCATTCGCAGTTTTATATATAAACCAACTTCCTTGAAGGGTGATGGGAAAAACTACAACAAAAAATACAATAGTCCCGATAACACCTTTCCATGCAATGCTTGAGTTGAATGAATAATGTTCGGCCCAAAACAAGAAAAGAGTTTTTCCGCACAAAATTATAATAGATAAAATTATTGATTTGTTTAAATGCTTTGCTATATAGTTAAACATATTCTATTCCATCTTTGAATATCCTACTGAGGCAGGGGTGAGGCAGTATTGGACTATGACTTGGCTTTCAATTTCCCGCATTACCTCAGATGTTAGTAGAATCATTCTTTCCGGGGGACATCCGTCCCCCGGTTCCCAGTGTCTTGCCCCCTGTCCGTACTCGAGATTTTCAGCAATCTTTTCCGCCGTCTTTCTGATGTCAAAAAAGGTGGTTTCTTCTTTGATTTTACCCCGGATCAACAGATAGTTTTTCTTCATATATTTACCCTTTTAACACTTTATTAGAAGCATCGGCGGATACGTCTATTGGTCCAGCGGCAACGGCTCTTTTATCTGAAACAGGGCGACAGACATTTTTCCCAACCGTTCAAACCCGTTCCCCTGCCCCGGCGCGGCCCAGCTTAAAGCGCCGGCCCCAGCAGGGCGGCAACGGCAAAGCAGAGCGCCCCGATGCCCAGCGCCAGCAGGCACCAGCCCCACTGCAGGGGCACCGGGCCCCCGGCGGGCTCGAGGCCCGGCAGGGGGGCAAAGCCGGGATAGATTTTATAGACCGTGAGTTTGCGGCGTTTGCCGCTCTCGGTTTCATACGAGAGCTTCCAGCCCCATTTGGTCTCCTTGGCCAGCTGGGGGTTATAGAGCGGCAGCCCCGCAAGGGCCATGGGCGCGGTGGCCATGCCCACCACCTCCTGCGCGCCGGTGTCGGCCGGGCAGGCCATGCGCAGGGCGGCCTCCTGTGCGCGCTGGCGCTCCTCGGGGGTGAGCTTGTACCAGCGCACGGCGGTAAGGTTGACCTTTTTGTTGGTAAAATGGTGCAGGCTGTTGAGCTGGGTAAGCTGGAACCGCCAGAGCACCCCGTCGATGCGGGCAAACAGGATGGAATTGTCCTGCACATGGGCGATGCCCACGATCATGAGCAGGATGGCGCAGTAGAGCACCACCACCCCCGCGATCATCAGCGGCCCGTCGCCGGCAAACCCGCCAATGACCAAAAAGCCCAGCCCCAGCACCAGCTCCAGCACGGCCGCCAGGTTGCCGCCGGTGCGCATGGGCGCGGCCCACTGCTTAACGGGCGGGTAAAACTCGGCCTGCTGCGCGCCGCCCGGCGGCTCCTCACGGGTGGTGAGCGAACCGGTGAGCCCGCTGCGCAGCACCGGCACCGCCCCCAGCAGGGTAAACAGGTAGAGCAGCACCAGGTTGCCCCAAAAGGCGGCGCCGTCCACCGCGTGCTCGCGCAGCAGCGCCGGCACGGCCAGAAACACATCCCACACCGGGATGCCGTAGCTAAGCGCAATTTCAATGGCAAAATCCAGCTGGTTGGCAAGGTAGGTCATTACCAGCACCAGCACGATCGACGCGCCAGCGCCCTTTTTGCTTAAAACGCCGGCAAACCGCTCGTACCCTTTGAGCGAAAACAGGGCCATGACCACCCCCGAAATGGCGGACACATACCCCAGCCGGCTGATCAAAAGGATGCAGGCCACCCCCAGCAGCGAGCCGAGCAAGGCCCCCAAGAGCCCCTTGGCAAAGTGTTCCTGTTTTTGCGGTTCCATCATGCTTCCTCCTCCAATGCTCCCGCTTTTTCGGGCACATTATACCGCGAACGCGCAGCGTGAGCGGTATAATTGCCGATTTCGCCGGCCGCCCCGGCAGGGGCGGGAGGCGAACGCCTTAAAAATAAAAGGATAACAGCCGCTTTGCGGCCATTATACCATAACCGGGGCCGGTTTTCTATATGGGGCTGCCGCCCTGTTTGCATCCGCGCCCAGAAAGCGCCAACCCCCCGGCGC
>CAJTVI010000065.1:0-12230 GCA_910579545.1 uncultured Oscillospiraceae bacterium
CTTTCGAGACTCTCCCCCGCGCCCGGCTTTAGTACCCAAAAGATACTCCCCCCGCACAGCCCCGCCCCCCTGCACATATGCTGACAAAAGCCCGGCCGTCCGCCGGGCGGGGAGGGGACAGTGCAAACCACGGCCCCCGCCAGATGATTCCCAGAGGATTCAGAGATCGAGGGGGGCACCTTTATGGCAGTGTACGAAACCGGCATCGACGCCTCGCGCTACCAGGGCGAGATCAACTGGCCCGCCGTGGCCGCCGCGGGCAAGCAGTTTGCCATCCTGCGCATCGGCTCCACCGGCACCGGGGGCATCTATGTGGACCCGTATTTCCTCAAAAACGTCTCCGGCGCCCACAGCGCGGGGCTCAAGGTGGGGGCCTACTACTACACCTACGCCCGCACAGGGGAGGCGGCCACCGCCGAGCTGGACGTCTTTTTAAATGTGCTGCGCGGCCTGCGGCTGGAATACCCTGTTTTTGTGGACGTGGAGGACAATTCCCTGCGCTCGCTGGGCCGCGCCCAGCTCACCGACCTTGTGCAGTTCCAGATGGACGTGCTGGACCAGAGCGGCTGGTACCCGGGCTACTACAGCTACACCAATTTTGCGGCCAATTATCTTGACACGGCGCGGCTGGCGGCGTATCCTTTTTGGGTAGCCGATTATCGCGGCTATGTGGGGCATCCCGGCAGCTACGATCTGTGGCAGTATTCCTCCACCGGCCGGGTCAGCGGCATCAGCGGCAATGTGGACCTCAACTACAGCTACAAAAATTTTTTGCCCATCCTGCAGGCAGGGGGGTATAATGGATATGGAAGCTCCGCGCCGGCGATGCAGCCCCTGGCCGGCAAGGACCTGGAGGTATTCAACGCCCGCTGCGAGTATTTTTATTCCGCCAATGTCAACGATGTGGCGGGCTACCTGCCGCTGGGGCGGTACCCGGCCACCGCCCTGTCCGAAGGGGAGTACGGCGGCTTTGTGTGGGTGAACTTTACCTACGAGGGCGTCACCTACTGGACCGCCCTTCTGCCCGACCGCTGCCGCCTGGTGGATGCCCAGGGCAGCTGCGACGCCTGCGAGGAGGAGCTTGCCCGGCTGGGCGAAAAGCTGGACACGGTGCAGGGCCTTTTGGAGCAGGCGCTGGACGAACTGGAAGGATGAACGGCGGGGGCAGGCATACCAGCGCCGCCCGAGCGGCCGCCCGGCCCCGCTTAAAGCACATGCAAATGCAAAGGAGAGAGTATGCAAGAGGAACGCAAACGCTTTGCCCGCCTGGCGGCGCTGGCCGGCGGGCTGCTGCTGGGCTACTGGGCACTGCAAAATACAGCGGTGGTAGGGCGGTTTTTGGGCTGGATCGGCTCGCTGATATCCCCCTTTGCCATTGGGGGCGCGCTGGCGTTTTTGCTGCATGTGCCGCTGCGCGCCATCGAAAACGCGCTGCCCAAAAAGCTGCAAAAGGGCCGGCGGGCGCTGGCCCTCTGCCTTACCGTGCTGGCAGTATTGGCGGTGCTGGCCCTGGTAGTGGGGCTGGTGCTGCCGCAGCTGGTGCGCACCTTTGCCTCGCTGGGCCAGCGCCTGCCCGAGGTGTGGCAGTCGGTCATTCTCTGGCTGGAGCAGCTGGCCGCCCGCTACCCGGCCCTGCCGGATACCATTGAGGACACCCTCTCCGAGTGGCAGCTGCTGGACTGGAAAAAGATCACCGGCGCCCTGCTGAGCTTTGTCTCCAATGGGGGCGCGGCGCTGGTGGGCAGCACGGTCACGGCGGCCACCGGGCTGTTCAGCGGAGTGGTCAACGGCTGCATCGGGCTGGTCTTTGGCTTTTACCTGCTGGCCCAAAAAGAGACCCTGGCCCGGCAGGCCAAGATGCTGCTCTATGCCATCCTGCCCGCCCCGGCGGCGGACGAGACGGTGCGGGTCTGCCGTCTCATCGACAAAACCTTTTCCAGCTTCCTCTCGGGGCAGTGCCTCGAGGCCTGCATCCTGGGCTGTATGTTTGCGGTAAGCATGCTGCTCTGCCGCATGCCCTACATCACCCTGGTCAGTGTGCTCATCGCCTTTACCGCGCTCATCCCGCTGGTGGGGGCCTTCATCGGCTGCGGGGTGGGCGCGCTGCTCATCGCGGTGCAAAACCCCATGCAGGCGGTCTGGTTCGTGGTGCTGTTTTTGTGCCTCCAGCAGATCGAGGGCAACCTCGTCTACCCGCGGGTGGTGGGCAGCTCGGTGGGCCTGCCCTCCATCTGGGTGCTGGCGGCGGTCACCCTGGGCGGCAGCCTGTTTGGCATCGGCGGCATGCTGCTCATGATCCCGCTCTGCTCGGTTGCCTACACCCTTTTGCGGGAGTGGGCCTGGCGCCGGCTGCGCCAGCGCGGCATCGGGCGGGAAAAGCTCGCCCCGCCGGGCACTGGCCGGCTCGAGCCGGCCAAAGGCCCGCAAAAGGAAAAGCCCGGCGGCTGAGCCGGGCCCTTACAACGGTTTTGCGCAGGGGAATTTTCCCCTGCAAAACAAGGGGGCCGCGGCCCCCAAAAAATACGCATCGCTTTGTAAAGGCATGCAAAGAAAGAAGAGGATTTATTATGAGCAGCAAGTACGCAGGCACCCAGACCGAAAAGAACTTAGAGGCCGCCTTTGCAGGCGAATCCCAGGCGCGCAACAAGTATACATACTTTGCCTCCGCCGCCAAAAAGCAGGGCTTTGAGCAGATCGCGGCCCTCTTTTTAAAAACAGCCGACAACGAAAAAGAGCACGCCAAGATGTGGTTCAAGGAGCTGAACGGCATTGGCGACACGGCGCAGAACCTGGCCGCCGCGGCCGACGGCGAAAACTACGAGTGGACCGACATGTACGAGGGCTTTGCCAAAACCGCTGAGGCGGAGGGCTTTGCCGAGCTGGCCGAAAAGTTCCGCATGGTGGGCGAGATCGAGAAGCACCACGAGGAGCGCTACCGCGCCCTGCTCAAAAACGTCGAGACCGCCGCCGTGTTTGAAAAGAGCGAGGTCAAGGTGTGGGAGTGCCGCAACTGCGGCCACATCATGGTGGGCACCAAGGCCCCGGAGGTCTGCCCGGTCTGCGCCCATCCCCAGAGCTACTTTGAGGTGCACGCCGAAAATTATTGAGCCAGCCGCTCCCAGTTCCCGCGCCCTGCCCTTTTGCCGGGCAGGGCTTTTTGTTGTTTTTTGCCGATAAAACTAAAAGCCAAAAGCCCTCTTTTTTAACAAGTTATCCAATTTGAACCTTCAGGAAAGGGGGATTCAAAAAGGGTATAGCCTTTTTGAGTGTCCTGTATAATTTCTCAAAAACACAGGCTTTGCACAATACGTTCCGCGCCGTTTCCGTTGATGACTTCGTTCATTCTTTTTTGCATACGTTCCCGTTTCGCGGGATCCTTTGCCAAATCATCCAACCTGTACAGGATAACCTTTTCCGGCTCCCTGAGCAACCGGATATCCCCTACGCTTTGCATCATACCCTGCTTTTCAAAAGCGGCCATCCCCAAAAGCTGATTGTCCGCAAACGCATAAGTCACAGTCGGCACGCCGCAGGCGCAAAGTTCATACAGGGTACTGCCCGCCGCAGCGATTGCCAGGTCGCACCGGCACATCAGCGCCGCCATGTTCCGCACATTTTCATGCAGCTGCATCCAGGGGCTTTTTTTTGCAATCTGCCGCAGCGCCTGCACGTCCGGGCTCATCCCGCCCACAATAAAATGGAACCGATATGAGGGTTGCGGCGACCAGCCGCCCAGGCGCTGTGCAATGCGCAGCGCCATGTGCTCAGGGTCTGCCCCGCCGGTGGAGACAAGGATGTCTGCCACACCTCGTCTTACCGCCCGCGGTGGGATATCCTGAAATTGCTTTCTCAGCGGGGCGTACTGGGGGCCCAGCAAAAGCCGCGGCGCTGGTACGCCCGCAGCCTCGTACAGTCCTTCATAATCCAGTTCCGGCCCATAAATGTTGTAGTTGACTAGGTTTTTCACCGGATAGGCAAACGCCGCCAGATCGTCGATATAAGTCACATCTGCAAACTGGCCAAGCCACGCAAGGTATCCCGGCGTAACAAAATAGCTGTCCACCACGATGATATCCGGTTCATCCTGCCGCAGCAGCCGGGCCAGTTCATCCCATTCTGCGTCCATATGGCGATAGTCTGTACCCAGCACCTCACAGCCAAACCCGCGGTTCCGGATGGTTTGGGAAAAGCTTCCATCGGCCACGGCAAACCGACACTCCAGGCCCTGGTCTCTGGCGGCATCGGCAATCGAAAGGCACCGCATTACATGGCCGGCACCGATTGTGGGGTTGCCGTCTGCGCGGAAAAGGATCATGGTTCCTCCTCAAGCAGTATCTTTTATATCAAAGGGTTTCGCTGCCCTGCAAAGCCTCGTAATAAGACGCCCTGAAATCGGATGCCCGCATTTGGTAATCAGTAATCAAAGCACGCATGCACGCGCCATCTTTAACCGAGTGGTAGCTTCCTGTGCCAAGCGCCTTTTTACTCATGCCGGGCCAATCCTTATAATATAAAAACGCATCGTGAAACATTCTTTTGGCAGCTGCATACTATATGTTCTTTTCGTAAGTAAAAAAACAACCATTCGCATCCTTTTTTCGAAATCCCATGCGTTCAGCAAATCGTATGGAGGCTATATTGTCACAGTGTATAATGGCGCACACAACCGTCACGTCCCAGACCGTTTTCGCCCACTCCAACAAGGCGGTCACTGCCTCTTGAGCATATCCGTTACCCCAATTGTCCGAACGTATCAAATAATTTACTTCCGCCTTTGTACAGCTCGTCTGCTTACTTAGTGCAAAAACGCCGACAGACTGACTCCCCAAAAAAGCAATCCAATCGAATCGGTCTGCCTGCATCAGATATTTCATCTTATACCAGTGCAGATGTTCCTCCAAGGTTATTGCGTGTGGAGCACGAAAGAAACGATAAACATGCGGATCGCTGCGCATTTCCACAATTGTCTGTGCATCCTGCTCTGTTATTTCCCGCATGTAAAGCCGTTTGGTCCTAATTTCAAAAAACGACTCTCTCTCTTGTGGCACGTGTTGATAATGGATATTGCTTTGAGTGTCGTTTCTTCCTTCCATAATCAAATACTCTCCAGCATCTGCAAATCAATCGGTTCCCCAAACGCTATATCCCATGCGGCACGGCATTGCAGAACCTGGCCCAGCTTTTTCGGCGCCAGCCCCTGGGCCGGGCGGATGCTGCGCACATTATCCTTGGCAAAACGCTCGCCTTTGCGGATGTCCTTTACCGCAAACAAGCTGCGCCGCAGCGCAAGATTACCCGCTTCGCCCAGCGTCGGGCCATAATGTATTTCGCCCCGAATCGCGGCGGCATTCTGCACATCCCGCACCATCTGCACAAATTCCTGCATGGTCATGCTGAACTCGCTGTCCGCGCTTTGTACACCGTCCAGCTTGACATGCTTTTCGATCACACAAGCCCCCAGCGTCACCCCCACCACCGCAGCCAGGCTGCCGGCGCTGTGGTCCGAAAGGCCCACCGGCACCCCAAACCGCTTTTGCATGTCCGGGATGTTGGCCAGATGCATATCCGCCCAGTTGGCTGGGTATTCGCTGCAGCACTTGAGCAGCACAATCTGCTCGTTGCCCGCGCGCCGGCAGGCGTCCACCGCATCCTGAATCTCCTCTGTGCTGCCCATACCACAGGAAATGATCATTGGCTTGCCCTTGCCTGCGGCATACTCGATCAGGGGAACATCCACCAGCTCAAAACTGGCGATCTTATACGCCTCACAGCCGATGCCTTCCAAAAAATCCACCGCCGTATTGTCAAACGGTGTCGAGAGAAAATCGATCCCGCACGCCTCGCATTCCTGCCTGATCCGTTCCTGCCACTCCCACGGGGTACCGGCATCGGTGTACAGATCGTACAGCTTATAACCGTCCCAAAGGCCGCCTTTGATACGGAAATATTCGTTGTCACAGTCGATCGTGATGGTATCGGCAGTGTAGGTTTGGATCTTGACACAATTTGTCCCGGCCTTTGCCGCCTGCCGCACGATCTCAAGCGCTGTGTCAAGGCTGCCGCCGTGGTTGGCGCTCATCTCGGCGATGATATAAGGCGTACCTTTGCGGATCGAATCGAAAAGATGGAACATCAAAATCCTCCGTTAGTTCAAACGGCCAAACCCGCTGTGGCACACTGGTCCCTGCAGCTGCGAACGAACGGGCTCACCCTTTTTTTGATACCCGGCAATCTGCGCAAATACCTCGCCGGAATTGGCAAGATACTCTTTGATGATCTCGGGCGAGTGGGCATCGGTCGTGTAAAATGCGTTGCTGGCAATATAGCCCCGTTTGAGCATCTCCTGCACAAAATAGGTTTTGTATACCAGCGCGTCTTCATCCCCTAAAATCGTAAAGTGCCCCAACGGCTTGATGCCGCCCACCTCAATGGCCAGGCCCGCCTGCTCCGCCCTCTGCTTCCAGCCGTCCTGCACCATCTGGCCGTATGCCATCTGTTTTTCCCACACGCGGTTTTTCTGGTAGAGCTGTACGCTTTTCAGGGTTGCTGCCAGCGCGACCCGCTCGGTATAAAAAGTGCTGCTGATAAAAGTGCCCTGTGCCGCCTCCATTACCTCTTTACGCCCAACGATCGCAGAAAGCGGGTATCCGTTGGTCATTCCTTTGGCAAACACCGCAATATCCGGCTCGGTGCCCAGCGCCTTATGGCTGCCGCCCGCGCAGATGCGGAACCCTGCCGTAATCTCATCAAATACCAGCAAAACGCCCTGCTGCTGTGTTTTTTGGCGGATTTTATCCAAAAAGCCATCCTGCGGCTCATCGTTGCGGATCGGCTCCATGATAACTGCCGCGATCTTGCCCTGATGCTTTTGCATCAGAGTCTCAAACTCCTCGATGTTGTTATAGTGGAACGGCAGGTTGGTGCCGGCCAGACCGGCGGGCACACCCAAAGGTTCCAGCCCGGCAATATGTTGGTCGTTCAGCGCATTTTTGTTGGACAGATTGGCCGAAAGGTACCAGTCGTGCCAGCCGTGGTAGCCGCAGAACAGGATGATATCCTTGCGGGTATAGGCGCGGGCGATCCGGGCGGCCAGCGCCATCGCCTCGCCGCCCGCCTTGGCGTAGCGCACCCCGCCCGCCCAGGGGTGCAGCCTGATCAGTTCTTCGGCAAGGTATACCTCCTCCGGCGCGTTGAGGGTACTCATCCCGCCGCGATCAATGGCTTCCTTTGCGGCTGCGTCCACCTCATCATTGGCATATCCATGGACATTGGCACCAATGCCCATATAACTGACGTCAATGTATTCCTTGCCGTCCATATCCCAAATCCTGCAGCCCTTGGCCTTGCTGTAATAGGCCGGCCACAGGTCCGGCAAGAACATCTCGGGACGTTTGCTTAAAAGCTGTGTGCCGCCGGGAATGATTGCTTTGGCTTTTTTATACAGGGCCTGGCCCTTTCCAACCACAATCTCGCTCATTGCCTTGCTTCCCTTCTCCGTTTATCGGCTACCGTTATTGAACAATTTTGTCCTCGTGAATGGATTTTTGCAAACCCTCGTTGCGCTGGTATTTCTGATTGATTTTTGCAATCTCGGGGTTCTCCTGCAAATAGGACAATATTTCCTGATATCCAAAACATTCTTTGTCCTGCTCCTTAATAAAATACCGATAAATCGCTTCCACCAGCGCAAAGTCCTCCGGCTCATCCACCGTCCAGCGGTGATTGCCAAAATAACCGATTGGCGATTCAAAATTTTGCAGCTTGAACTGCTCCGGGCGGCGCAGAATATATTGCGTTACATGCTCACGTTCAAAGCTATGCCGCGCCTGCCGCCAGGCTGTTTCCAGAGCAGAGAACTTTATAATCTCAAGGTCCAGGCCGTCTGCAAAGCTCTCGGTCATCATTGCGAGATAGTCGGTATCCGGGTTCAGCTGTTGGATCGCCTGATCCAGCAACCCTGCATCAAAGCAGGGACAATCAGCAGTCAGGCGAATCACATACTGTGGCTTAAGCAGCTTAGCGGTTTGATAGTAACGATCCAGCACATCGTCCTCCGCCCCTACTCCCACGCGCACACCAAGCTGCGCGCAAAGGGCCATAATGGGAAGATTCTCTTTTTTGATGGATGTAATAACCATAACCTCATCCACCAGTTTGCTTCGCTGTACCCGCTCAATCATCCATTGCAGTGCAGGTTTTCCGCAAAGATTCTTCAGCACCTTGTTGGGCAGACGGGTTGAGCCGCAGCGTGCCTGGATCATGGCAAGATACTTCACAAAAACGCCCCCTTATTTTTTCCACAAACTGGGCATAACAATCCCGGCTTCAATACCCTCAAATGCCTGATCCATCTCTGTCAAAAGGCTTGGCCGCAAATCCTGCTGGAACAGCTGGATGTCCTCTTTCAGCTGTTCCAGACTGTCAACGCCAAATACCAAATGGCTGATCGCTGTTTCCCGCTTCACATATCCCATTGCAAGCGCAATTCGGCTGACGCCGGTTTCTTTACAGATCCTGCCGATCTTACGCACAACGGGCTTCGCCTTTTCCAAATAGGGCGGGACCTGGTCCTCGTTCAGCAAAATAAGCCCCTGGATAAACGCACTGCGGGTGTGCAATTCGCAGCCGCTTTTCTCTGCAGCGGCCAGTACCCCGCTCTTTTTCATCCGATGGTCAAAGATACTGTAAGGAGCTTGGATAAAGTCAACATATTGGCTGGCAAAGCAGGCCATGGCCTCCTCCGGCTCATAAACGGATACGCCAACCTTACGGGCAAGGCCCTCTTTTTGCATAATGGCAAGCGCCGCCAAAATATCCGGCCGAAACGCATATCGGGCACTGTGCAACAGATAGGCATCCACATAGTCAAGATGGAGGGTGCGCAACGACCGCTGCAAATTTTTGCGGATCACCCTCTCAAAATCTTCCGGGCTGCAATCGTCCAGAATGTTGGGCAGGAATTTTGTGCTGATAAACAGCTTGTCCCGCGGGATCGTCTTTTTAGCAAGAAACGCACCCGTTACCTCCTCAGCAGTACCGTATGCGGTGGCAGTATCAATAGCAGAAATACCGTTTTGCGTTGCATAATCCAGGCATTTTACAGAATATTCCAGAGGTGGTTTTTTCTGGCCGATAATCCCATAATCAAGGCCAAACTGGACAGTACCCAAACAAAGCTGCATATTGTTCGCTTCCGTTCTTTAATAAGCTTATTTTTGGTATGGATTGATTCGGCCAAACATCAGATGATCACAGTACTTACCGCTTATAGGAGAAATGAGATTTTCCTTATAGCATGCTTCCTGCACAAATCCCGCTTTTTGCAGAGCACGGATGCTACCGATATTTTCGTCGAAGACACCTGCTTGCACCTTATGTAGGCCAAGCTCTGAAAACGCCCATTCTGTAACTAATTTGATTGCCTCTGTTGCATATCCCTTGCCCCAACTGGAACGATCACCAATAAAATAACTGATGTCTGCATGAGGATAGTGGGGATGAATCGGGCCGATTTTTATGTTGCCGATATGCTTTCCCCCTGGGAAAGCAATGATAGCAAACAGGCAGCTATGCTCTGATCCCCTCACATTCTCCACAAATTCCTGAATCTTTGGAATGCTTTGTTTTTCCCATCTTGTTTCCAAAAAACGATTCACCCGGGCATCCTGCAGCCAGCCCAAATACTCCTGTGTGCAATCTGATGGTTCGATTGTACGAAGCTGTATATCGCCTTTTGAACCGATTAATACGGTACTGCAAAGCACTTTCTATTCCCCCATTGTTTATGTCAGATCCGGCCAACGATCCATATCTGGAAGTTTAGGCCCTGTCTCAAGTTTGTTATGGTCGAATCCCCAGTCAGAAACCTCGTTGCTCAAAACAATTTTTTCAAATTCATCTTCTGTAATTCCTAAGATAGCGAGAAAATCATCCAACGATGCAGGACGTTTTCCATCGTACATCTGAGCCAGTTTGAAGCCAACATCCCGATCCATCTCGCCATTACGAATATCGATGCAAGCTAGGTGATTTGTACGGCCATGACCGCGCTTAATATATTTGCAGTAGTCACGGATGCCCTGCCATCGACATTCAATTTTCTCATAATCATACTGTGGCGGGATACCCTCGACCGCTTGTCCTTTCCATCCGAGTTCCCGCTTAATCGTTTCAACTTGATGCTTAGTGTGCCATTTAACATAATTTCCAAGATAAATTGCTTTTGCACCAAGTTTGTCAAGTTCATCCTTACTGGGAAATTGAAACGCCATCAAATCTCGTTTGCTTACAGAGCCATGAAGGAGTTCATACATTTTGTCCGCATTTATTCCAAGATTCACCATCTCATTGAATGCTTTTTCGTCAAACTCTTCCAATTCCTCTGCAGTATGATAAGAACGATATTCCGACGATGATTCTCCCCAGATAACCAACGGAATATTAAACTTCACTGCAATCTGCATCGTATGCGCGAAAACACCAGTATGACAATGCCAGCAAAAGTCCCCTGTTTCTTTCAATGATTCCAGCATCAATTTTTTTACCACATCAAAATTTGATGTGAATTCCAGAACATCCACGTTTAGCTTCTTAAAGGTACGGATGTTATTTTCGCTTACCAAGGGGCGATACCCCCAATGGTTGTAACGAACCACCAGGGGTTTTAATCCGAGTTCCTTCACTACATACCAAAGTTGAAATGTGCTGTCCTTTCCTCCACTAAAAGGTACAATACAGTCATATTCGCCCTTATCGCGGTAGCGAGCAACAATGGAATCCAGCATTTTTCTCCGGGCATTCCAATCAATTTTCTCATGTTTTACTTCGGCCTGCCTACAGATATTACAAACACCTTTTTCATCAAACTGGATTGATTCATGTGTTTCGGGCAAAATGCATTTCGTGCAGTATTTCATAAAATTTTCTCACCATTCCTATTTGTTATTCTTGTAATAAGCCACAACCTTTGTTACGGCTGCAATCACGTCTTTGGTATCAATATTACTCATCCTTGGATAAAGCGGTACGCTCATGATTCCTTGATATATCCTTTCAGCATTTGGACAAAGGCCCTTTGGATAGTCAAGGTGTTGATAGTATGGGAACCAGTACACCGGCACATAATGAATCTGGCACTGAATATTTTCTGCTGCCAGGGCATCAAAAAATTCTCTGCGGGTACAGGCAAGCTTGTCCAAATCAAGACGGATGATGTACAGGTGACGGCAGGTATCTGATTCGGGAATTTCCTTTTGAAGGATGATCTCGGGGATTTTTGCGAAAGCCTCGTTATATGCTTTTGTAATCTCTTTACGGCGGGCTGCAAACTTGTCCAGCTTTTTCATCTGACTGGTAATCAGTGCCGCCTGGAAATCAGTCAGCCGGTAGTTGTAGCCCAGCATGATCTGCTCATAATACCAGGGGCCTTCATGAGGCGCACTTTCCATCTCACCTTCGTCATGAGTAATGCCATGGGTGCGCACCAGCATCAGTTTTTTATAGTATTCTTCGCTGTTGGTCGTAACGGCGCCCCCTTCGCCGCCAGTGATCGTCTTGACCGGGTGGAAGCTGAAGCAGGTCATGTCCGCCAAACTGCCGATTGGCTTGCCGTCATATTTTGTCGCAATGGCGTGCGCTGCATCCTCAATGAATATCAGATGAAATTCATCGCAAAGTGCCCGAATTTCCTTGTGCTTCACCGCCTGACCGGTAAAATCCACCGCAACAACGGCTTTGGTTTTTGGGGTAATATGGGCACGGATGCTTTCGGGGTCAATGTTGTATGTGTCCGGGTCAATATCTGCAAAAATGGGCTTTGCTCCGCAATAAAGCACACAATTAGCGCTGGCCGCAAAAGTAAGCGAAGTAGTAATTACTTCATCCCCCGGGCCGATGCCTGCCGCCATGCATGCACAATGCAGTGCGGCCGTGCCATTGCTGACAGCTACTGCATATTTAGCGGCAGTGTATGCCGAAAGTTCTGATTCAAATTCGTCCACCTTGGGGCCGCAGGTGATAAAATCACTGCGCAAAACATCCGCAACGGCCTCAATATCACTCTCGTCAATCCATTGGCGGCCGTAGTAAATCTTGCTGCCTCGTATTGGATATCCGCCCTTAATTGCAAGTTTTTCCAAACTGATTCCCCCAAAAATCATTTAAGACTTGTTCTTTCGTCAAACAAAGGTCATCGTTTTACCTGAACCTCATTAATAAGTTTATCTGAACTG
>CAJTVI010000065.1:12323-13263 GCA_910579545.1 uncultured Oscillospiraceae bacterium
ACGCCATCACGGACTATTATTTATCAACTGCGTTCATTAATTGCCGATACCCAAGAGTATGATATAAAATACAGATACATATACCATGTTTCATATTATGTAACGCACTTTTTTACTTTTCAATAGTTTTTTTTCTTTTTAGATACCGTTCTATAAAAATATTCCATAAAACTTTTCCATCGCCGTAATAAAGGCGTTTGCATATTGTAACAAAGCGGCGTCGGAATCGTTCTGGCTTAGATCCATATTGTTCCTTAATGATTCTTTCATACTCTATATTTCGTACCATGTATTGGGGATGTCGAAGAGGAAATTCGCAATCATAAACCTCTGTAAGGAATTTTTGTTGTGTTTTTTTATCCAACTTTTTTAGTGAAACTGCATGGGAAGCATCATCGGTGGCTCCCATCTGACGAACCATGTTTTTAGTGGAAATAATGGAAAGCCGGTTGTGTAAATAGTATTCAAAAACCGAATAAAATTCACTTCCAGCAGGATGCCCATCATAATGCCCAACATTTAACAAGGATGGAATCACGCGTTTGAGAAAGGATGATCCATAAATGGGTTTATCACGGTCGAGCAATTTATAGAGAGAAGAAAGCACATATGTATTCTCCATCCAATCCTTGTCTATCTGAATCTGGACGGAACGTTTCCATAATCCGGACCCAGAACCCCATCCAGCCGCTGAAAAAAAGTAGTCCTCAGGTGGGGATGCATATATCCCGATGCCATTGCTTCCATTAATAGCCATTACTCGATCATCATCTTTATACCGCTCCAATAAAATTGCACAGAATTCAAAATACGATGGAGATGAAAATGTATCTTCCTCAAAGAAAATTACACGATCCACACGTTCAAATATATATTTCCACATGATGGATGCCATTGCATACATGCCATTGTTTTTTTCTTCATACAGCTTATAAACTGT
>CAJTVI010000065.1:13307-14405 GCA_910579545.1 uncultured Oscillospiraceae bacterium
CAATAACTTCCGGTTTTCTCTTATTTTTTTCCACTCTTCAGGAGTGCGCCCGCCATCCGAAATTAAAAACAAAACGCTTGGACGTGCCTGACAAATTGGAGCAAAGCATTCATCTTCCAGCGCCTTTCTTATCCATATTTGGTAGGCAACCGGTACATCGACTAAATAAGGTTTCATGGTGCACCTCTATTTCTTTTTTACCAATTTGTTCAGATAGGTACAGGCGGTTTCTTTTCCCTGCGTTTAAAACAAAAAGTTATGTGTGTCATACGATTCCTATAATGATATGGGCGCAGATCGAGAGATAGATAGCTGCGCTGCCTTTTAGGATTCTGATGATGCTTTTATTGATTCTATTCAGTTTTTTTCGGCGTTTCTTTGATTGGAATTGTTTGAAGATACCGTCTCATCACATCAAGCAGGGAACTGGCCAGCAATTGATCGTTTTCCTCAGGATTTGTAACAACTTTGGGCGAATCATGCACCTTACCGGGATAAATCGTGCGAAAATATTCGCAAAGGTACTGGACAATATCTTCTCTGGCTGGTTTTCTCCAAGACGCCACGGCTGAATGATATTGCATATAAATATCGTTCACTCGAATGACCCCAGGCATATTTTCGTAAAAAACCCTGCCGCACACGATTACCGGACGGCGCATCAACGCCGCCTCCCACCCTACGGTACTTGTTAAGACCGTTATAGCTTCAGCCTTCAAGGACAGTTCTCTGATGTTTTCCCAGGGGGAAAGCAAAACGACATTAGGATAGCTTTTCAGCTGTTTATAAAAAGATGTTTTTCGATGCCCTAAACATGAATAGTGTTCTTTTACATACAAAAGCGTATCCGCTGGAAGGCTTTTTGCAAGAGCATCGATGAAAATAAGTTGTTTTTCATATTTGGGAGCACAGACAAGGGTAGTTGCCTCTGGTTGAAAATGCAAAGGGAACAAGACAAATTTTTTGCTGAAGTCTGCTTTATGATAATAGCGTATGCTAAGGTGATATCGAAAATAAAAAACGGCAGGTTCCAGTGTGTTGTTATATACTTTATAATAAATATATGCAAAAGGATCATTGTTTTTTGGACGGAATCTC
>CAJTVI010000066.1:0-647 GCA_910579545.1 uncultured Oscillospiraceae bacterium
TATTTCTTTGTTTGATACTCTTTATCAAAAAGTGAATTTAAGGCGAAGGGTTCATTGCTGAAATAATGAAATTCATCCAAACCGGTACGGCAAAGGTTTTGAGTTAAATACTCCACTCCATATTTTTTGCAAACGCAATACCCTGCATAGCTGAATAGTGTTGAAATTGCTTCATCATAGTAAAATTGATATAATCCAGTTGAAAAAATCTCCTCAAAAAAGAGAAAGCATCCAACTGTTGTTTTTACAGTATAATCGTAATCTTTTGTTATTAAAAAGCGGTCAGTATAAATAAGGTTCCAAATTGGTTCGCAATCATATTCTTCTTCAATCTGCCGTAACCTTTTAACATTGAATTCATCCCAATGCTTTTTCATGAAAGCATCCAATCGGAAAATCTCTTTTTCATCCGGCCCCAAAAGTTTTCTAACTGTCTCTGCTTCTCTTTCTGTAACCGTAATAAAGCAAGCTTGTATGTTTTCTTTTGATTTCATGGCCTTATAGATTCCCGTGCTAAGCACGTCATACCAGGGACGAGCCATAAAACATATGTTGTATGTTGCTTTGTTCATCATTGATCCTTTCTTAAGTTCAGATAACCGATTAGTTCTTCAAGCCAATATTCCAGAGTATAGTATTCTATAAGT
>CAJTVI010000066.1:657-14392 GCA_910579545.1 uncultured Oscillospiraceae bacterium
CGCTTTTGAGGGGAAGCGCAGGAGTTTCACAAAAGTGTTCTGGAATTTGAAAATCCGCTTCATCATAGAAGGCTATATTGCTTTCCTGAAACAAAGATATGTTGCGTACATTTTTATTGTTTGTAAGAAGTTTACATCCATTGCACAAAGCCTCGATCGTACGCATTGTAAGACCATTTTGCCCAGGCGCGGCATAATCCAAAATCACCTTGCTTGAACGATAAACGGATATTGTCTCCTCCAAAGGCAACGGTTTATAATGAACTTCGTTGGATTTCAATCCCTGGAATGCAGCATCTTTTTTAATAAATTTCTTTATATTGTAGGTGAAAAAGTTGGAATAGAGATAAGCGTAAAAAATCAAGCTGTTTTGTTCTGTCTGTAATTTCGCTTGTCGGAATATATTGATTCGATGGGTGTGTATTGTCCCAATAAAAGAAAGATCGTACAATTCTTTTCTCGGGATCGTCTCTTTTTGATCCTCGAAAAAAAGTGGTCTATACTTCCATCCATATTGTGCAGCATCTTCAGGGTCAAACGATGCGACCGCGTCAAAATATGGTGCTATGGTTAATGATTGCGGATTGATGGAAGTACTATCCCACTCATAAAGTATTTTTTTGCTTTTAGGATACCGATGGCAAATGCTCCGCATTGTTTTTTCTGAGATGGATTCCCCTTTGATAACGAGGATAATATCTGCCTTATGGATTCCTCTTAGCTTTCGTTTATAATACTGATCCAGCAGCCAATATCCAAGATTGCGGGAAATATGCCACGAAATTTTATATAACAGCTTTGTTGTTCGTACGTTCTCTTGAATAGTTGCAACGTTTGCGCCCCATTTTTCCAACAGACTAACCATATATTTTTCATGGTTGTGAAATTCCGGCATAATAAGCAAAATGCTTTTATTCGATATATCTGGGCTATTCATCATAAGGCACCTTGATTTCCCCGCTTTTAACTGGATCCCCAAGACAAAAACCATGGATCCTTCGGCTTTTCAGAAAGGTTCGGCAAGCTGTTTCTTTTTGTAGAAGGCTTGCAGCCTGCCCCCTTCTTCGTGGATATCCGATATATCATCCGCAGTTGTGCGGCGTTCGGCATTGGAAAGTGCGTTCGTCCAATATATTGAAGCCAACTGAAGCTTCAGGAAGACGGTGGTTTTATTTTTTGCTGCCTCATGGCTCATGGTATCTGCCAACACACACGCCAGCCCATTTGCCTGGGCCTCCCAGGCTACTACCGGCATACCCTCGTAACGGCTGGGCAGGCAAAAGACGTCCATGGCCGAGTAGAGTTTATTTACATCCTGCCGTAAGCCAGTGAAAATAACCTTGCCTTGTATGCCAAGCGATTTCGCCTGTTGTTTGACCTGCTCTTGCAGTTCCCCCTCGCCCACTAACAAGAGATAGGCATTTGGGTTTGTATTGAGCAACTCTTTGAAAATTCTCAGCAAAAAAGTGTGGTTCTTGGCGTAGGTAAACCGCCCTACATGGCCCACCACAAAGGCGTCTTGCGGGATGCCCAGTTCCCCCCGCAGGCGCTTGCGGGCGGCGGGGTCATAGGCAAACTTTGCGGCATCGATGGCGTTGGGCAGCACCGTGACCCTGCCGGCGTCAAACGCCCGGCTGCCGTACATCCAGCGGCCGGCCCGCTCGCCGCAGGCGAACCAATCGGTGGCAAACAGCTTGTTGAAGGGCCGCAGGATGTATTTGAACAGGGTCTTTTTGCCCTCGCCCCAGTGGGCGGTGGAGTGGTTATGGCAGATGCGCACCGGCACCCCCGCCCGCCAGGCCGCGAAGAGCGGGAAGATCGACATGGTGCTGAGGTGTGCGTGGACGATTTTATAGCCGCGCTGCCGGAACGCCGCGTACAGCGCCTTGTGGTAGGCAAATGGGCGCGAGTAGGGCGGGATGGGATAGAGGCCCGCGCCGAGTTGTTCCAATTCCTGCCGCTGGGGCAGGCTGCTGCCCTGGGCAAAGTAAAAGTCAAACTGCACCCTGCCGCGGTCGATGTGGCGGTAGTAGTTGAGCACCACCGCCTCGATGCCGCCCGTATCCATCCGGTTCAGCACCTGGGCGATGCGGATGGGCATTTGGGGCTTCGGCCTATCCATGGGCGGCACCCCCCGGCGTCTGCTTGGTACCGGCGAGTTTTTCGCTGTTTACCATCCCGCCAAAGGCCGTCTTAAAGAGAATGCGGATGTCCAGCCAGAGGCTCCAGTTTTCGATATACCAGATGTCGTACTTGACCCGCTCCTCGATGCTGGTGTTTCCCCGCAGCCCATGCACCTGCGCCCAGCCCGTAATGCCCGGCCGCACCTGCTGGCGCACCAGGTACAGGGGGATCTCCTCCTTGAAGTGCCGCACATGGTAGGGCACCTCCGGCCGGGGGCCGACAAGGCTCATATCACCTTTGAATACATTAAAAAACTGAGGAATTTCATCAATGCTGCACTTGCGGATAAAGCTGCCGAAGCGGGTCTTGCGGGGGTCGGCGTCGGTGCTCCAGCCGGTTTGCTCGGTGCCGGTAACCCGCATGCTGCGGAACTTGAGCATCCGGAAGGGTTTGCGGTCCTTTCCGATGCGCTCCTGCTTGAAGAGGATCGGGCCAGGGCTGGAAAGCTTGACCCCGATGGCGGTGATGAGCATAATGGGGCTTGTGAGGATAATGAGAAGCAGCGAGCCCGCGATATCCATCCCCCGCTTGCAGAGCGCCCAGCCGAGGTTGTCCAGGGGGGTCGAGCGCAGGTCGATAAGCTTGGAGCGGCCCACCGCGTTGATGGCCGGGTGGCTGGGGATATAGTCGCTGTAAAAGGGGAGGAGGCTGACCCGCACCCCCTCCTTTTCGATGGCCGCGATGACCGGTTTGATCTGCGCGGTCTCGGTGGGCTCCAGCGCCACGATCACCTCGTCGAAGGCCTGCCGGCCCAACACCGTTTCCAGCCCGGCATAGCTGCCAAGGCAGGGGCAGGCGTATTGGGCAAGGAAGGGGTCGCTTGGGTCGGAGAGGACGGTGGGGGATGGGGCAATAATGGATGGGCCGGCAGCGGCGGGTGGGGCGGCCGAAGCGGCAGCAGCGGCTGGAACGGCAGGGTCGGCCAGAGCGGCCGAAACGGCACGGGATCGGGCGGCATTCACAGGCTTGTCCGCCGGGGCGGGCTCCGCCCTCAAATACCCATCCACCGTGATGCCCAGATGCGGCCCGGCCGCGATGTCCGCCAGATACTGCCCTGCCAGCGGCCCGCTGCCCACCAGCAGCACATGCTTTTGGTTATAGCCAAGCTTGCGGTAATAGCGCAGGATCCCCCGGCCCACCATGCGCTTGCCGATGACCGCCGCGCTGGACAAAAGCCAGAACAAAAACACCGCCAGGCGGGGGAACTCCATGACCCGGGTGACATACAAAAAGGCCATAAAGCCCAGCACCGCCACCGCGTTGACCAGCAGGATGGTGGCGATCTCGCTGCCCGATTCTTTGAACCGATAGGAGCCGTACATCCTGAGAGCGGCATATATCAGCACTACCAGGAGGCTGTAACCCGCTACGATGAGGAGGTACCGCGCGGAGAAAAGTTCCAGGCTTGTATGCCCATGCAGGAACTCGAACCGGACGTACAGCGCAAGGTAGAAGGAGCAGAAAATCAGGACCGCGTCCGAGGCGATGTTCAGGAAATTGATGACCCGCTGGTTTTGTTTGATCAATCCCGTTCACACCCTCTTTGCACCAATTTCGCCCTGTTTGTAAATGCCGCTATCCAATGCCCAGCTGCCCATGGGTTCTCACTGTGTCCCGATTTCTTCAAGGAGCCCCAGATGCGCTCGGGCATCAGGGCCAAACCGCCCTTTTGGGGGTGCTGGTAGGCATACTGCTGCCGCAGCAGCCATTTGCCCAGCAAAAAACATCTGCCGATTTGTGGTGAGCCGGTACCAGCAAATCCCCATGTTCAGTCGCGCATATACTGGCCGCATGGAAGCACTGTTCCCATGTATTGGAAAGACTGTTTTCCGGTTGTTCAAACAGGCGGCGGCAATCTTGCACCTGCTCGATTACCTCAAATTTCTCGGTAACGATCTGCCCGCCTTCGCCGTTGGCATACATTCTTTGAACAGCTGCCCCCATCTCGCTTTGCAGCTGGGCAATGCTGCAAAGGCCGTCAAAGTTGTTGACCACGTCCAGAATCAGCGGCGTTTTGCTCTCACCCGCCGTCAGCGCCCGGCCGATCTGCTGTTTGTACACGATGGGCGAGATGGTGGGCCGGAACAAAATCACGCCGGAGATATCCTTAACATGCACCCCCTCGTTGAGCATGTCGATGCAGAACAGCCGCTTGAGAGCGGTGCTGTTATCCGTCTTGAACTCCTCAAACGCCTTGCTGGCGGCAGGGTCCTCCGAGTAGGCCATATAAAAATGGATAGCCCCCGCTGACTCCGGCAAACCATTCCCTGGAGAACCGCATCATGTCCTGCATGTGCTCGTAGCCAGAGCAGAACACAATGTATTTGCCGCTTTTTTCGGTGATGTGCCTGGCAAACACCCTGTCCAGCCCTTCGGCCTGCTCCAGCGCATGGCGCAGGGCATCCAGGTGCTTTTGGTTTGCGTTCCTGAGGCCTGCGCCCCGCAGATCATTCACCCGGTGCTGGAGCAGGGCAAGATCCTGCTGGTATCGAAAGATGGTGGCAATATACTTGGGCACAGGCAAAATCCCCCGGACGATCGCCTCGCCCAGGGTCATCTCGCTGGCAATCTGGCCCCCAAACAACTCCTCGGCCATATCGCGGTTGTTGTCGAGATAGCGCACGTTGGTGGCCGAAAGCCCAAGCAGCTTTGCGGCGGGGTGGCTGTCCAGCAGCTGCTGGACAGCGCCGCCCCATTGCTGCGCGCCGCAGCGGTGAAATTCGTCCAGTATGATATAGTCGGCAAGCAGCAGGGCGATCTCTTCCCCGGCCATGGCCGAAAGCTTGGCGTAGGTGCAAAAACGGACCTTCTCAAGCGGAAACTCCGGGCAGCCCCGGCGCAGGCTCTCGCACTGGGTGCGGAAGATATACTCGCTGGGGGAGAGCCAGAGGAACTGGGCCGCAGGGTTATCCTCAATGAACTTGAAGGCGATGCAGCTCTTGCCGGTGCCGGTGGGGTGAATGACGGCGGCCTTGCCGGTGCGGGCGAGCAGGGATGCTGCGGCCGCGTATGCTTTTTGGTTGTGCGCATATAGCTTGATCGGCATCCTGCTCACCCCTTTTCTGCAAAACTGCTTTGCGCAGGCCGCTTCTGCCGCGTTTCATGCCGAAATGCAGAATATATGGTATTCTGCTAATTTGCAAGGCGTTTACTACCCCTAAAGTATACTCTGTTCCATTTTTTCTGTCAACCACGGCCCCCATATTCAGGGCTTTACCATACATTCCTATTTCTATCTCGCAAAAGGCATACAAGACGCGCCCATTTTGTGAATATCTCTCAAAATGGGTGTGATTTGTATGCTTTTTCGCTTGCGAAAACAACTTTGCGGCAAGGTTTTTTATGCGGTAAACAACACATTCCACATTTCGTCTTAACAGACCAGCCGCAGTTCCTCAATCTGCTGCTGCTCACTGCCGCTGCGGGCGGTGTAGATGCGGGTAGTATCAATGCTGCTGTGGCCAAGGATATCGGCCAGACGCACCACGTCCTTGTACCTTTTATAATAGGCAACGGCAAACATATGCCGCAGATTATGCGGGAATACCTTTTTGGCCTTGACCTTTGCGGTCAGGGCCAGTTTTTTGAGCATCCGCCAGATATTCGAGCGGTCGAGCGGGCGGCCGGTGCGGGTGATAAAGATCTGCCCCATGTAGATGCGTTTTTTCTCGCAGTAGGAGAGCAGCTTGTTGCAGAGTGTGCGCGGAAGTAAAATCTGCCGGGTCTTGCCCTTCATCCGTATCTGCGCCTGCCCCCTGCGAGCCGCTTCCACCGTGATGCCCCGCAGCTCGGACACCCGGATGCCGGTGGCGGCGATGGCCTGCACCAGCAGGGCCAGCCGCCTGTTGCCCTGCTGGCGCGCGGCTTCCACCAGGCGCTGGTATTCCTGCGTAGTGAGTCCCTTGCCGGCTCTGCGGAAGGTCTGGCGCTGGATCTTGAGAAAGCGCAGCTGCCAGGCGGCAAAGCCCATATATTTAAGGTACTGGTTGACCGCCGACAAAAAGGAATTGATGCTGACGTCGGCGTAGCCCTGCCGGATGAGGTACTCCTTAAAGGCAATGAGGGTGGCCTTGTCGGAGATCTCCCCGCCGGCAAAGCGGCGCAGCTTTTCGAGGTCGCGGCGGTATTTTTGAATGGTGCCGGTGCTGCGCTCCTGCAGGGCAAGGTAGTTCGTGAATTCGCTGATTTTTTCAGGTGAAATCTGTAACGTCATGGCAATAATCCCCCTATTTTTGTGATGCCTCTATCATACAAAAAAGAACACACTTCTGCCCACAGATCGTAACCTGTGGTCAGAAGCGTGTTTTAGGAATATGGTCGGCCAGGCAGCAAGAAAAGGGGAGTGTAAAGGGGAGTCCCCGCAAATACGGCTTAATGCACCCGCCGCAGCTTTTTGGCAGAGGAACGGCCATTATCTTTTGGCCCCCGCCTACTCCTCCCAGCTGCTGCGCAGCATGCCAACCGCCTTTTTCTCAATGCGGGATACATAGCACCCCGCTTATCGTAAGCTGTAAATTAGCGTTATATCGCTATTTTATGTGCCTTTTCCAAAAGGCGGCGGGTTAGCCATCCTTTGCTGCGCGGCGGGGCAGGGCCGGGGCCGGGAGGCTCTCGGCCGCCTTTTGCAGCGGCGCAAACCGGAACTTGATGATGAGTTCCTTTTGCTCGGTCAGCTCGATCCGCTCGATCAGGTTCACCAGCAGCTCGCGGTTTTGCCCCACCCCGTCCAGAAACTGCTGCACCAGTTCCCGCGCCCTGTCCCGTTTGGGGGCAGGGCTTTTTTGCCGCCGCGCAAGCTCCTTGCTCCGCCGTTCGAGGCCCGCCCGCTCGGCCTTTACGCTCTCGTAGATGCGGGCAAAGTCCCGATCCTCCAAGAGGCCGTTCAGCCGGTCGGCGTACATCCGGTCAAGGTGGGCGTCAAGGCTGGCGAGGCGCTCCCGGATGCGCTGCTGCTCGTCCTCGGCCGTGTCGGCCTGCCCCGCCTGCTGCACCGCCTTTTGGGCCACCGGCAGCAGCGTCTCGGGCGCGAGATACCGCTCGCAGACCTTTTGCACCGTCTCGATCACCGCCCGGGTGACCGTCTCCTCCTTGACCGTGTGGCAGCTGCACACCCCCGCCCTGGTGAACCGCTGGTAGGTGCGGCAGACAAAGTACAGCACGTCCTCGCCCTTTGCGTTTTTGCGGTTGATGACCGCCATCGGGTAGCCGCACTCGTGGCAGAAGATCAGCCCTTTGAGCAAAAAGTCGTAGGTGCGGCTGCGGGTGTGGCGGCGGCTGGCCAGCAGCTGCTGCACCCGGTAAAAGGCCTCGGCGTCCACCAGCGGCTCGTGGGTCTCGCCCACCACCACCCAGTTTTCCGGGCGCTGCCGGCGGCACTTTTTGGACTTGTAGCTCACCTTGACGCTGCGGCCCTGCACCATGTTGCCGATGTAGGTCTCGTTGCGCAGCATCTCGGAGATGCGCTCGCTGCTCCAAAGGCCGTTGTAGGGGCCCGACCTGGCGACCGGCAGGCCGGCGTAGACGGCCGGGGGCGGCACCCCCTCGGCGTTGAGCCGCGCGGCAATGCCCCGGCAGCTCTCCCCCGCCAGAGCCTGCGCGAAGATGCGGCGCACGGTGGGGGCCGCGCCCTCGTCGATGACGATCCGGTTCTTCTCGGTGGGGTGCATCTTGTAGCCGTACACCGGCTTGCCCCCGATGAACTGCCCTTTGCGCTGCTTGTCGCGCTTGACGCTCTTGATCTTTTTCGAGATGTCCTTGGCGTACATATCGTTCATGATCGCGCGGAAGGGGGTGATGTCGTTGGCGGCGTTGTCCACCCCGGTGTCGATGCCGTCCAGCAGCGAGATGTAGCGCACCCCGTGCTCGGGGAAGTACCGCTCCATGTAGTGGCCGGTGAGGATGTAGTCCCGGCCGAGACGGGAGAGGTCCTTGGTGAGCACCAAGTTCACCCGCCCCGCCTCGATGTCCGCGATCATCCGCTTGAAATTCGGCCGCTCGAAGCTGGTCCCGCTCCATCCGTCGTCGATGTAGGTATCCACCACCCGCAGCCGCTGCTGGGCGGCAAATTCCCGCAGCAGCGATTCCTGATTCTGCACGCTCTGCGAGGGGCCTTCGTTTTCATCCTCCTTTGACAGCCGGATGTAGAGGGCTGCGTTGTAATCCATTGGGTTGCTGATCTGGGGCTGCATTGTCTTTGCCTCCTGTGATCAGCGGCCGTTCATCTGAGAGGAGGATACCACGTCCGCCCGCCCGGATACAAGGCTGCGGAGCGCGAACAGCCGGAAGGATTCCTGCAGCAGCTCGGGCAGGGTTTTTTCGCCCACAAATTCACAATGTACGGTAATGTTTTTGGATGCCATATCCATGCCCCCTTTAGTATCTCTTGTGCAATGTGTATGTGTTTCGCGTCTGGTTTTTGAACGTTTTGCATCTCCTTTCGGGATATGGCACCAATTTTGTATTTTGCCTGGGTCTCACGGTAAAAAAAGGAGAGACGACTTGCGGATGGGGATACGGGGTCGCGGGGACGGGGTCGCGGGGATGAAGCGGTCTCTGCCTTTTCCGTGCTTAGGGGTCGTGCCGCCGAACCTGTTCCTGCCCGGGACTCTCACCCCGGCGTTTTCGTCTCGCTCGCCTGTCGCCGGCAGGGTCGTCGCAAAATCGTATCGCTCTCAGCGGACGGGTATTCAGTTGTCAAGGTGCCTGTTTTCAGTCTATCATCCCTTGACCGGGTTGTCCATGTGTGTTATGCTGTTTTCATGTTAAGCTAAAATCACACGTTACAAACAGGGCTTTTACACAGTGTCGAGCCCTTTTGCCACGCAAAAATCTTGAAATCACGTCCTTGAAAGGGTGAGGAAGATGCCCACAACCTTTCTCTTGCGCTTTCAGGAGCGCAAGGTTCTGCTTCCGGCCCGCATCCCTGTGCCGAGGGAGCTGCTGTCGAATCCTGCCCCCGACGCAAAAAAGCAACCCCGCGGCGCAGGGCAGCGGGGGTCGATCATCGAAGCCTTGAACAGGATCAAAGAGCAGCTGCGCGACCCGGCGTTCGTCGAGGCGCATCAACGATATGTCTGGCAGGAGACCGCCTATCCGCTTGGGCAGCTTGTCTTTGCCGGGATCGACCTGCCTTGGAGCGATTACGCGCGGCAGGCGCAGGAGCTGCAAAGCCGCTGCCATGCAGACGACACGCCCCAGCAGACAATCAGCGAGGGGCTTTCCGCCATGCCGGAACCGGTCTATTGCGCAGCTGCACGCCTCTACCATGCTTTGCTGGATGCGCTGAGCGACTATCCCGCGATGCGGCAGCTGCTGGAACAGTACTGTACCGAGGCGGCGTCCGATTTCTATGCGGCGGAATTGCAGCGGCTGAACGCCGCTCTGCGCGAGGCGCAGAGCGAGTATGGCAACACGCCCAGAGAGGTGCAGCTCCGAGCCGAGATCAACAAAGCCTTTGTGCTGGAAACGGCGAGCGAATGGTTTGAGGAATATCTGCGTAGCTGGCCGCGGCCCGGCGAACGGATGCGAAAAAGCGGCGATGCACAGGACAGCCCGCTCTGCGCGGCGGCTAATCATTTTCTGGGACTGCTGGGCGGCCAGCTGCAAGCCTTGGCCGACTGGCAGCCCGGCCTTGCCGCGCTGACCGCCTATACGCTGGGCGCGGCGGATACCGCCCCCGAAAAGCCCGCCGACCGCCGCTATTGGGATGCGCAGCTGACAGACGCGCCCGGCGTCCGGCAGGCCGAGGCGCTGAACGGGCAGCTTGGGATGCGGATGCTGGGCCGCCTCTCGCTGCCGGAGGGCAAAGCAAACGCCCGTAAGCGGCCGGATGTCAGCGGGCAGATGTTTTTCAGCGCGGCCAGCCTCGCGGCGCTCACGGCGGCGGAGCTGCAGCAGATGTGCGTGCAGCAGCTGACCGTGCGCCGGTGCGGGCGGTGTGGAAAATGGTTTGTGCCGTTCAGCACGAGCGCAAAATATTGCAGCCGCCTCGCGCCAAATGAGGGAAAGTACAGCTGCAAAAAGGCGGCCTCTCTCGAAGCCGCCGAAGCAAACCGCCGGGAGCATCCCGCCGTCGCCGTGTACACCGCAGTCAACAACCGCCTGAACACCCAGCTTTCCCGCCGCGAGGGATTTTCCAAAGAGCGCCGCAAACGTGTCATGGTGCTCTGGCGCGCCGGTGTGAAGCCACTGGTGGAAGCTGCGACAGAACAGACACAGCAGACGCAAGACTTTGCCGCCGCCGCGTTTGATCGGCAGCTGGCCGACAGTTTTCCGGCAGCTCTCGCGCAAGAGGCAAAGGAATGGGCGCGGGCGGCGCAGCAAAAGAGCGGTCAATCCTTATAGGAAATGCGGAAATACGCCAGTACCTTTTTGCTGTCTCAGCAGCCGAGAGATCATCCATCTTCTTGCTCCCGCTGCACGATTCCAAAAATCGTATAACAGACTATCGGCAAGAAATCTACGCATATTTTGAAATACTTCTCAGCCTTTTTGCCGATAGATAGAGAGTACAAAGCATTTACCGTCTCATATCATTGCTGTTCGGGCGGCCTATGCAGCGGCGCGGCTCCAAAATCACAAACCGACATATTCCTCGATAAAACGGTCAAACTGCCACGCTGGGCCGTCAAACAAAAGCTGGCAGAGCGCCTGCTGAAGTTCATCTCTGCTCATGTGCTGGATTCGCTGAAGCACCCGGAACTCCCGCTCATCCCATTCATCCTCTTCGTCCACGTCCTCAATATCATCCCACTCGTCTTTCCATTGCCGGAAGTATTCTTCGGCCTCGTTGGGGAAAACCGAAAAATACAGCGCGACCTTGTGCTTGCAGATAATCTGACGGCCGGCGGCGTGCGGACAGGTACAGCTGCTTTTGCGCGGGTGCGCGAGGTTGATCATCACCTGATATTGTTTCCCATCACTGCCGGATACCACGCCGGAATAGCTCTCATCGCTGTTTTGGGTAAAACATACAACCTTTTTGTCCCGCCAGTATTCATAGCCCCGCCAGGCCGACTGTTCGCTTGCAAGTGATACAATGCTCATCGTGTTTCCTCCTCCGGCACCGGTAGGATGCCGATGTCCACATTCACAAGCTCTCCGATCAATTCGGGCGCGCGGCCCAAAAACAGACCGGTCTTGTAAAAGCCGATGGATACCGTGAGGTCAGAGCGCACCGCCAGTACCGCCTTGCCGGTGTCGCCGTTCATGCCGCTGTTGATGTCGGCGCTCACCACAAACGCACCGCTGGCGTTGATGGCCCGAATGGCCTCGGCCGCCGCGCCGCGGGGCGTGCCGGAAAAGCCTGTGCCGAGAATACAGTCCACCACAATGTCATAGCCCGTCAGGTCGGCAGCGTCCGCGCCCTGCAAAAACAGCCCGGCAGGCACACCTTTTGCCAGCGCCTGCTCGTAATAATACCGCCCATCCTCCGAGAATTTTTCGCTCACACAGAAAATCTGCGCCCGGATGTAATGTTCGGCCAGGATGCCCGCCAACGCGTACCCGTCGCCGCCATTATTGCCGCTGCCCGCCACAATGGCGACTTTCTTGCCCTGCCAGCTGCCGGAAGATACAAGCGCCTCGGCCACCGCGTCAAAAATGCCCTGCGCCGCACGATGCATCAACTCTCTGCCGGGCACAAAATGCGCGATAGTATAAGCATCGCTCGCGCGCATCGCCGCCACCGAAATCGCGGTTTTGGCCTCGGGGCTGTTTGGGTTTGGCTTCATGGGAGTGGCCTCCATTCGTTTTGTGCAGTTTAGTGCTTGGGCAGCACAGATTTTGCCAATCGGCAAACCTTTCTTTGTGTTTTCATTGTACAAAGGATGGCTTACTTTGTCAAAGCTGTGGGTTTGAGTTTGCAGAACCTCTTGTTGACCAGAGGGGTTAATTCGGGGTATAATATCACTGAAAGCGAGGCGATGTTTGTGGATCGTACCGAACATTTGGAGCGCATCGAGGCGCTCACGAAACAGATCGCATCGCTACCAAAGGGCTATCTCTCCAAAAAGACGATCGGCAGCAACGTGTACTACTATCATCAGTGGTCAGAAAAGGGCGTCAAGCAAAGCCGCTATCTGCACGATGAAGAAATCCACACGCTGGCGGAGCAGATCAGCCGCCGGAAGGCGTTGCAGGAGCAGCTTCGCAGCCTGAAAGCAGGGCCGCAAACAGTGCAAATCTCCGAGCGGAGAAACGAGGTGGCAAGTTTGAAATGCACCTTTATGCACAAAAATACAGCGGTTGCCGAAATCGAGATCGACGAGGCAACCGGCTTTGTCCAGAAGATCAACGAGGTCTTTGCACCGGAGCATCTGCCCCTGGGAATCCCGGTGGTCAAAGGGAGAGCAGACCGCGCTGCCTTTAACGATTGGTGGGCAGATCGCTCGATCCCTGCCAGCCGGTCTGGTGTTCGGGAAGCGTTGGAAACCCTTGAAATCTCAAATACCAAAACGCTGCTTGTCCGCTGCTATGGTTTGAGCCTGTCTGACCAGTACTGGATTTGCCCTGATGGTTCTGGTCTTGAATGGGCGAATATCAATTTCTTTGATCACGAGTTTTCCGATGATGTGGGCGATATTCTCTTTGGAGAAAACAAGAAAAAAGATGTGCTGAACTTCAGTTCTCCCGATAACACCTCGGACGGCAATCTGAAAAAGCGATGGAAGATCGTAAACGGCAAGCGTTGTCTGGTCAAAGGCGGCAGCAACCCATTCCGCCAGCAGCCTTTCAATGAGGTGATCGCCACAGGCATCATGCAACGGCTCGGGATTCCTCATGTCCCCTATACAGTGATTTGGGATCAGGGCGCACCCTATTCGGTGTGCGAGGACTTTGTCAGCAAGAATACCGAACTGATCCCCGCATGGCGCATCCTCCAATCCCAAAAGCGCAGCAACAATACCTCGCTTTACCGGCATTTTGTAAACTGCTGTGAGGCGCTGGGGATCAAGGATGTGGTTCCGTCCCTCGACCGCATGATCGTTCTTGACTATATCATCGCCAATGAGGATCGCCATTTCAACAACTTTGGCGCACTAAGAGACGCCGAAACATTGGAGTGGCTGGGTATGGCCCCAATTTACGACAGTGGCTCTTCGCTCGGCTATGACAGGCTTCCGGCACAGATGCGCTCTGAACAAAATGTAATCTGCAAGCCGTTCAAAAAGCATCATACAGAACAACTCAAATTGGTGTCCTCCTTTGACTGGATCGACTTTGCGCAGCTTACCGACGTTGAGGAACTGATTGCAGAAGCGTTCTCTGGAGATGGCGTCGCAGATTATATTGATGATGCCCGTATCAAGGCAATCACAGCAGGCGTAAAACGTCGGATTGAAACCCTGAAGCAGCTTGCCAGTTCTCACACGTCTGCCGGAGAAGATACCACGGAAGATGATGTGGCGGAAAACATTGCAAAAAAATACACGAAATAGCGAAAAAGGCTTCCGAGCGGACTACTTGTTGCGCCAAACAATAAGTTACTTTGGAACCGTTCAGCCCGTTAATGCACATTGCTACAGACGGATTCCTTGATCCGGCTATAAAT
>CAJTVI010000067.1 GCA_910579545.1 uncultured Oscillospiraceae bacterium
CCGGCACAGCGCCGGGCGGCAGCCGCACCGCGGCCAGCAGCCGTTTGCGTCCGGCCCGGGCCAGCACCAGCGGGGCGCGGCCGGGCCCTTGGGGGCCCCGGCGGGGGCGGGCGGGCAACAGCTGCGCGCCGGGGTAAAAGATGCGGGTGACGTTTTCGGGCTCATAAGAGCTTTTGAGCCCCGCAAAAAACATCTGCATCGGCTCAGCGCTGCGCGCGCAGCGGGGCAAGATAGGGGTTATGCGCCCGCTCGTAGCCAAGGGTGGAAAACTCCTCGTGGCCGGGCAGCACCTGGACCGAGTCCGGAACCGGGAGATTTGCTAACCGGCGCAGGCTCTGGCGCATGGCCTCGGGGCTGCTCTCGGCAAAGTCGGTGCGGCCGATGTCCTGCGCAAAGAGGGTGTCGCCGGTAAAGAAGTATTCGCCGCACAAAATGCAGCAGGAACCCATGGTGTGGCCGGGGGTGTGGTAGATCGTAAAGGTCAGCTCGTCCAGCCGCAGCTCGTCCCCGTCGGCAAAGCAGACGTCGGGCGCGGTGGGGGGCAGCATCCGGCCGCCGCAGGCGTCCTGGCTGAACATACAGAGCCTGGCCCCCCACTGGGTGCGCAGCTCCTCCAGCGAGGTGACATGGTCAAAATGCCCATGGGTGAGCAGGATATGGGTGAGGGTGGCCCCCTGCTCTTTTAAGGCGGCGTTGACGGCCGCCGCCGGGGCGGCGGGGTCGATGACCGCGGCATTCCCGGCGTTTGAGATGACCAGAAAGCAGTTGGTGTAGTAGGGCGGCGCGCCGGTGAGGTGCATGATCTGCATGGGCGATCACTCCTTTGGTATAGGTTAAAGCGGGCGGCTGCGCCGCCATGGGCGTTTTGCGGGGGCCCCGCGCGGCCCGCCGGGGGGTATGCCGCGCCGGGGGGCGGGGTCAGGCCCAGTCGGCCGTGTCCAGGATGAGGGTGACCGGCCCCTCGTTGACGAGCGAGACGCGCATATCCGCGCCAAACTCGCCGTGCTGCACCTGGCGCAGCCCCTGCCCGGCCAGGGCCTGCAAAAAGGCCTCGTACACCTCCACGGCAAGGGGCGGCTTTGCGGCGGCGGTGTAGCTGGGCCGCCGGCCGTGGGAGGCGTCGCCGTAGAGGGTAAAGTTGCTGACCACCAGGGCCGAGTAGCCAAGCTCGGCCGCGCTGCAGTTGAGCTTGTCGTCCTGGTCCGGGAATACGCGCAGCCCGGCGCACTTTTGGGCCAGCTTTTGGGCAAGGGCCGGGGTGTCGGTTTGGGTAACGCCCACCAGAATGACCAGCCCGGGGCCGATGGCGCGGGGCTCGCCGCCGTTGACCGTGACGCTGGCGCTGGAGACGCATTGCAGTACCGCGCGCATAAAACGACCTTCTTTCGATGGTTTTGGCCTTATGAGGCCCCCGCCCGGCGGGCAGGGAGGGTTTTGCGCCCAGCCGCGGGGGGAATGCCAAGGGGGGCTGACGGGAATATCCAAACCGGGGATGGGGGCCGGGTCGGGAGAGCAGCCTCTCAAGGCTCGCGAGGCCCCTGCCCCCATACCCTTTCGAGGCTCTCCCCCGCCCCTGGCCTTAGACTCCTTGAAATGGACACGCCCCGGCTAACTGCGGGTGACGCTGATGACGTCCCGGATGCGGCGCAGCTTGGTGACGACGTTGTCTAAATGCTCGGTGTTGGCGATGCCGATGGTGAGGGTGATGCTGGCCCGGCCGCTGCCGCTCTGGCGGGCGTTCATGGCGTAGATGGGCACCCGCATGTCGGTGAGGGCGATGGCCACGTCCCCCACCAGGCCGCTGCGGTCCAGCGCGTCGATGTCCAGGGTGGCCTTGTAGTTTTCCTGCACGCTGTCCTCCCACCAGGCCCGCACCCAGCGGCCGGTATTTTCGGGGTCGTCCAGGCTTTTTTGCACGTTGGCACAGTCTTTTTTGTGGATGGACACCCCAAAGCCGCGGGTGATAAAGCCGATGATCTCGTCCCCGGGCAGCGGGCTGCAGCACTTGGCAAACTTGATGGGGCAGTTGTCGATGCCCTCCACCGCCACCCCCTCGGTGCTGCGGTGCTTTTTGATGGGGATCTCGACCGGCGGGTGGGGGGCGCGCTGCTCCTCGGCCGCGCGCATGCGGGCGTACTCCTCCTTGATGCGGGGCAGGATGCGGCTGACCTGCAGGCCCCCATAGCCGATGGCGGCGTACAGCTCCTCGGGGCTGTTGAGCCGCTGGCGGCGGGCGATCTCGGCCATAAAGGGCTCCCACTGGGCGTCCGGCAGGTTGATGAGATTGCGGCGCATCTCCTTTTCCAGCGCCTCGCGGCCGGTGGCGATGTTCTCCTCCCGGCGCTCCTTTTTGAACCAGTTGCGGATCTTGCTGCGGGCCTGGCTGGTGCAGACGATCTTGAGCCAGTCCCGGCTGGGGCCCTTGTCCTTGGGGCCGAGGATGACCTCGATGATCTCACCGGTGGTGACCTTGTGGTCGATGGGCACGATGCGGCCATTGACCTTGGCCCCGATCATCCGGTTGCCCACCGCCGAATGGATGGCGTAGGCAAAGTCGATGGCGGTGGCCCCGGCCGGCAGGTTGATAACGTCCCCCCGGGGGGTAAAGGCAAAGACCTCCTCGGGCAAAAGGTCGCTCTTGATGGTGCGCAGGATGTCGCCCGCGTCGCTGGAATCCCGCTGGCTCTCCAAAAGCTGGCGCACCCAGGCAAGCCGCTCCTCCAGCCGGTCGCTGCCCGAGATGCCGGCCTTATATTTCCAGTGGGCCGCCACCCCGTACTCGGCCATCTGGTCCATCTCCCAGGTGCGGATCTGCACCTCGAAGGGGATGCCCTCGTGCCCGATCACGGTGGTGTGCAGGCTTTGGTACATGTTGGGCTTGGGGGTGGAGATATAATCCTTGAAGCGGTTGGGCAGCGGGTGGTACATATCGTGGATGACCCCGAGGGCGTTGTAGCACTCGGCCACCGTGTCCAGGATGATGCGCACCGCGTAGACGTCGTAGATCTCCTCAAAATCCCGGCCGTGGATGTACATCTTGCGGTAGATGCCAAAGATGCTTTTGACCCGGCTTTTGAGGGTGGCCCCCGGCATGCCGGTCTCGGCCAGGCGGCGGCGGATGAGGTCGGCCACCCCGCTCACAAAGGCCTCGCCGCCGCTGCCGGCCAGCAGGTTTTTGATCTCGTCGTAGCCCACCGGGTCGAGGTAGTGCAGGCTGCGGTCCTCTAATTCCTCCTTGACGCTGCTGATGCCCAGCCGGTGGGCGATGGGGGCGTAGACCTCCATGGTCTCCAGCGCCTTGTCCCGCCGCTTTTGCTCGGGCCAGGCGTCGCCGGTGCGCATATTGTGCAGCCGGTCGCACAGCTTGATCAGCATCACCCGCACGTCCTGGCTCATGGCCAGCAGCATCTTGCGCAGGTTTTCGGCCTGCTGCTCCTCCACGCTGGAAAACTCGATCTTGGTCAGCTTGGTGACCCCGTCCACCAAAAGGGCCACGTCCGGCCCAAACTGGCTGCTGATCTCGGCCAGGGTGACCCCGGTATCCTCCACCACGTCGTGCAAAAGCGCGCCGGCCAGGCTCTCGGAGTCCATACCCAGCTCAGCCAGCAGCTCCGCCACATGCAGCGGGTGGCAGATATACGGCTCGCCCGAGCGGCGGCGCTGGCCGGCGTGCGCCTTGTCGGCCAGCGCAAAGGCACGGCGAAGCAGGTCCATATCATAGCCGCGGCCGCTGGCCGCGAGGGTTTTTTCCAGGTCAGGCCAGGTAATGTATCCCGCCAAACTTCACATCTCCAGTGCTTGCAAAATGGGTGCGCCGGCAAGTTCCCGGCGGGGTGGATCCGGCACCGCGCGCCAGCAGGGCGCGCCGGCGTGCTGGGCCGGCTCGATGAGCCGCAGCTGGGCCAGCGCCCGCAGGCTTACCAGCACCCGCCCTGCCCGGCCGTCCAGCCGGGCAAAGAGGGGGTTTAAATCGTCGCTGCGCACCCCGCCCTGGCGCACCAGCCGGTAGACCGCCGCGACCTCCTCGCGGCTGGGGCGCAGCACCTCGCGCTGGGCGGCGGTGAGCGGCATGCCCAGCCGGAAGGCCGTGTAGAGGGCGGCCTCGCCGGCCACCCCGTCCGAAAGGCCGGCCGGCCGCATCTGCCGCACCCGGCCGGACACCTGCGGGCCCAGCCGCCCGCCCTCGTACACCGAAAGGCTGATGGCCACGTCCACCCGCTGGCCCACCGTGTAGGGCAGCTTTTGCTCGGTCATGCCAAACCAGACCGCGGTAAAGGTCTGCTCGTCCTGCCGCAGGCGCAGCCGGATATGCCGCCCCTCGCTGATGGGCCAGACCCCGTCCAGCAAAACGTCCTCGATCAAAAAGAGGGGGTCCGGGTTGCCGCTGCCGCAGGGGGCCAGCCAGCCAAGGCTGCGCACCGCCTCCACCTCCAGCTCGGCCAGCCGCACCGGGGCGTCCAGCCGCAGCGGCGGCGGGGTGAGCACCGGATGATTGCGGGCGGCCCAGTCGTTGATGGCGGCGCGGAAGGGCTCCAAATTCTCCCGCCGCAGCGAGAGCCCGGCGGCCAAAGCGTGCCCGCCGTAGCGCAGCAAAAGGTGGGAGCAGGCCGCGATGGCCGCGTGCAGGTTGATGCCGGGCACGCTGCGGCCCGAGCCCTTGCCCTCCTCACCCGAGAGGGTGATCAGCATGACCGGGCGGCCGTACCGCTCGGTAAGGCGGCTGGCCACGATGCCCACCACGCCGGGGTGGTACCCCTCGCCCCAGAGCACCAAAATGCGCTGGTGCAGCAGGGCCGGGCGGGCGGCCAGCTCGGCCTCCACCTGCTCCATGATGGCCCGCTCGGCCGCCTGCCGGGCGGTGTTGAGGGCGCTTAACTCGCCGGCGATGCGGCGGGCGTCCTCCTCGTCCTCGCAGAGCAGCAGCCGCAGCGCAAGGCCGGCCGAGCCCATGCGCCCCGCCGCATTGAGCCGGGGGCCCAGGCCGTAGCTGATGCTGTCGGCCGTGAGCTGCTCCGGCTCGATGCCGGCGGCCTCAAACAGGGCCGCAAGGCCGGGTCGCTCGGTGTTGCGCAGGGCATCGAGGCCCGCCTTTACAAGGGTGCGGTTTTCGCCGGTGAGGGGCATGACGTCCGCCACCGTGCCGATGGCCGCCAGGTCCCCGCAAAAATCCAGCATCTCGTCCGGCGCGCAGCCGGCCAGGGCGGCGCAGAGCTTAAAGGCCACCCCCGCGCCCGAGAGGGCCTTAAAGGGGCTTTCGTCGTCCGGCCGGGCCGGGTCCACCACCGCCGCGGCGTCCGGCAGGGTGTCGGGCGGGAGGTGGTGGTCGGTGATCACAAGGTCGATGCCGAGCTCTTTGGCCCGGGCGGCCTGGGGGGCGGCCGAGATGCCGTTGTCCACCGTGACGATGAGCTTGCAGCCCTTGGCGGCAAGGGTCTCGATGGCCTTGTCGGACAGGCCGTACCCCTCCCCCTCCCGGCTGGGCAGCATGCAGCGCACACTGGCCCCCATGCCGCGCAGGTACTCATAGAGCAGGGCGGTGGCGGTGATGCCGTCCACGTCATAGTCGCCATAAATAACGATGGGCTCCCCCGCGTCCACCGCCCGCAGGATGCGCGCGGCCGCCTTGTCCATATCCCGCAGCAAAAAGGCGTCGCTCATGGGGGGGCTGCCGGCCAGCAGCTCCATGGCCTTTTGGGGGGTGTCCAGCCCGCGGGCCAGCAGCACCCGCGCCAGCAGCACCGGCGCGCCAATGGCCTCGGCCAGGGCTTTTGCCGCCTCTTCGCCGGGGCGCTGGGTCTGCCAGGCGCGGTAGTTCATAAGGTGTTCTCTCCTTTACTGCCCGCCGCCGGGCAATTCCAGCCGGGGGGCCTCGCCGGCCTCGGGGTCTTCGGGCTCGCCCCGCAGCGCCAGGGGGGCAAAGTCGGCCGTGCCGGTAAGCCCCTCCTGCTGCAGCATGGATTCCAGCACGCTGATCTCGGCCGAGACGTCGAGGGCGGTGTCCTCGAGCAGGCTGTCCTGCATGGTGAGCAGCCCGGTGTTGAAGGTGTGCAGGATGCCGGTGATGTTTTGGCAGATGTTTTGGGCGGTGGGGCCGGGGTTGGAGTCCACCGAGGTATAGGTGCGCAGCAGCTTTAGGGTGGTGGGCAGGTAGTAGCCGGTGAGCCGCTTGACCTTGGGCAGGCTGGCCGGGTGGCCGGCCACCCAGTCCCGGATCTCGCCCACAATTTTGGCAAGCTGGTCGGCCTGCTCGAGCACCAGCGGGTCGGCGATCTCGGCGCGCAGGGCGCTCAGCTGCTGCAAAAAGCTGCCGGCCTCCTCGCAAAACTCCTCGTGGGCCGGCCGGGCGGGCGCGGCGGCGGCCGCCGCGCGGCGCGCCTCCTCCTCCCGGCGGGCCTTGGCCGCCTGCTCGCGGGCGCGGCGCTCGTCGAGGTATTCGCGGTAGCTGGCCTCGTCGGCAAAGAGGATCTGGTCCCGCGCGTCCAAAAACGCGCCCCGCAGGTACCGCCCGCCGATCAGGGTCTGCAGGTCCTTTTGCAGATATTCCACGCTCTTGCCGGTGGAGCCGGAGAGCTCTTTTAAGGTGCAGCCGGCCCAGCCGCTTAAAAAGTCGCGGTAGCGGCGCGCGCGCTTCCAGCGGCCGGCCTTGCGCAGCAGCGAAAACGCGCCAAAGCCCGCCCCCGCCGCCAGGGCCAGCGCCAGAAACGCCTCCCCAAGTCCAAAGCCTTCACCCAGCAGGGTGAAGAACACGGCGCTGAACAAGACGCTCCAAAAGGCGCAGAACCCCCCGCCAAACTGGGCAAGGGACCGGTTAAAGCCCATCCGCCGGCGCTCGGCCTGGCCGGAGCGCAGCGCCTGCTGCCGGGCGGCCTGGGCAGTCTGGGCGGCGCGGGCCTGTTCGGCCGCGCGGCGAAGGCTCTCCCCCGCCTGCTGCATGGCCGGGCCCATCTGTTTGCCCACCTGCCGCATGGCGGCGCCCACCTCCCGGCCGGCCCCGCGCAGCGCGGGCGCTACCTCCCGCCGGATGCTGCCGGCCAGCTCGCTGACGGCGCGGCCAAGCTCCCCCTCGGCGCCTGTGCTGCGCGCGGAGGCCTGGCGGTTCTGGCCGCCCTGGGGCGGGATGTAGGGGGAGATGGGGTCCGCCGGGCGGCCGGCGCTGTAATCGTATGGCTCGTTGGGCATGGCTACGGTTCCTCCTGCCCGGATGCGGCGGGCTGCTCAGGTTGCGGCCGGGCCTGGCCCGGCTGCGGGATGCGGAAGTCATTGACCAGCCCCTCGCTGCCCAGCATCCGCTCCATGGCGCTGATCTCGGCCGCCACGTCGAGGGCGGTGGTGTCCAGCAGGTCGTTTTGCAGGTTGGCCAGCGCCTCGTTGAACTTTTCGAGGGTGCGGTCGATCTCCTTGCAGATGTTCTGGGCGTTGGGGCCGGGGTTGTTGTCCACCGAGATGTAGGTGTGCAAAAGCTTTAGGGCGGTGGGCAGGTAGTAATCGGCCAGCCGCTGGGCCCCCTTGGCCGTTTCGGGCTGGCTGGCCAGCCAGCCCTCGATCTCCCTGACAAGCGCGATGGTCTGCTGGGCGCGGGCCCGCACCGCGACATCGTCGATCTCGGGCAGGGTCTTGCCGGCCTCCCAGACAAAATCGTCGCAGGCCCGGATGATGGCGTCCGCTTCGGGCCGGCCGGTCTGGGGCGGGGCGGGCCGGGGCGGCGGGGCCGCTTTTTTGGCGGCTTTGGCCCCGGGGGCCTTGCCCGGGCCGGGGGCGGCGGGCGGGACGTCCCGGTACTCGGCGTCGTACACCGGGACCCCCTCCTCAGCGCGGGGCGGGTACCGGTATTTGTCCTTCTGGTATTTGGAATCGGCCGCGCCCGGCTGCTGGTACTTGGGCGGGGCGGGGGGCCGCTGGTACGCGGGCGGGGCCTTGGGGCGGCTGGCGCCTTGGGGGGCCGGCCCGGCCGAGGAGAGGATGCTGAAGAGGATCAAAAGCCCGACGGCCACCGGCGGCACGGTAAACAGGCCGATCCAAAAAAGGGTCTGGGCCAGGGCGCGGTTGCCCAGCAAAAAGATGTCGGCAAAATACTGGAAGGCGTCCTTTTTCTTTTTGTTTTTGCCCATGGCGCATCCCCCCTCTCGTTTTTTATTTTTGCCGCCGCCCTCTGTACGGGGGGCGATGGTTTTTGCGGCCGCTGGCCGCCGCTTTTGCGGTGTTTTTTACGTTCACGTTTTCCTTTGGCATGTTACGCGGCCCGGCCCTCAGCCCCCGCCGGCGGGCGGCTGCCAGCCGGCCAGGATGGCGCGGGCCGCGCGCAGCCCGTCCACCGCGGCGCTTACGATGCCGCCGGCGTAGCCGGCCCCCTCGCCGCAGGGGTAAAGCCCGGGCAGGGCCTCGGCCTCCAGGGTATCGCCGCGCGGGATGCGCACCGGGCTGGAGGTGCGGGTTTCGGGGCCGGTGAGCACCGTGTCCGGCGCGTCGTAGCCCGGCAACATCCGGCCAAAGGCCCGCAGGCCGGCCCGCAGGGCGCCGGAAAGCTCGTCTCCCAGCAGCCCGCCCAGATCGGCCGGCCGCACCCCCCGCGCGTAGCTGGGGGCCACCCGGCCCAGCTCCAGCCGGCCGCGGCCGGCCAAAAAGCTGCCCAGGGTCTCGGCCGGGGCGGCGTACCCGCCGCCGCCCGCCGCAAAGGCGGCCTGCTCCAGCCCGCGCTGGAAGGCGACGGCCTTGAGCGGATCGCCGCCAAAATCCGCGCCGTCCACGCTTACCACCACCGCCGCGTTGGCGTTGGGGCCATTGCGGGCGTGCAGGCTCATGCCGTTGGTGACCACCCCGCCCATTTCGCTGGCGGCGGGCACCACCTGCCCGCCCGGGCACATGCAGAAGGTGTAAACGCACCGCCCCCCAAACGAGGGCAGCCGGCGGGAAAGCTGATATTCCCCCGGGGGCAGGCCGGGGTGGCCCGCCGCGCCGTGGTAGAGGCCCTTGTCGATCTCGGTTTGCAGGTGCTCGGCCCGCACCCCCACCGAAAAGGGCTTGCAGCAAAGGGGCAGGCCGCTCTGGGCCAGCATGGCAAAGGTGTCCCGCGCCGAGTGGCCCACCGCCAGAACCAGCGCCTCGCAGGGCAGCGGGCCGGCCGTGGTTTGAACGCCGGCCAGCCGGCCGTTTTTTTGCACAAGGCCGGTGAGGGCGGTGCCAAACAGCACCTGCCCGCCCAGCGCCTCCAGCTCCTTGCGCATCGAGAGGATCACCCCGCGCAAAAGGTCGGTGCCGATGTGGGGGCGCTGCTGCCAGGCGATCTCAGGCGGGGCGCCGTGGGCCAGCAGGGTGTCGGTTACAAGGCCGCAGAACGCGTCGCCGATGCGGGTGGTGAGCTTGCCGTCTGAAAAGGTTCCCGCGCCGCCCTCGCCAAACTGGATGTTGGCGTCAGGGCTGAGCGGGCCGCCGGCCAAAAAAGCCTCGACCGCCTGCACCCGGCCGCCCGGGCCGTCCAGCGCGGGGCCCCGCTCGAGCACCAGCGGCCGGTAGCCCTGCCGGGCCAGCGCCAGCGCGCAGAACAACCCCGCCGGGCCCAGCCCGCAGACCACCGGCCGGTGCATAAGGCGCCGGGCGGGGGCGGTTTGGGGCAAAAGCTGCGCCGCCGGCCGCTGCAAGAGCGCCACCCCCGGCCGCCCGGCCAGGGCCGGCTCGGCGGCCGGGTCGGTAAGGGCCAGGGCCACGCTGTAGACCAAAACCGGCGGGGTGCGCCGGGCGTCCACCGAAAGCCGGGCCACCCCGGCAAAGGCCACCTGCCCGGGGCTTACCCCCAGCCGTTTTTGCGCGGCGGCAAAGGCCGCCTGCTGGCCGCTGCCCAAGGCAAGGCGCAGCTGGCGTACCAGCAGCATCAGCGGGTGGTCACGGCGCACTGCACCGTATAGCTGCCCACCGCAAAGGTGCTGGAGGAGGAGGGGATCAGAATCTGCACCGGGATGTTCTCCTGCCCCACCTCCACCTGGAAGTCCTCGGCGTTGATGCGGGCAATGACGTTGCTGGCCGAGATGTTCTCCAGCTCCTCGGCCGGGCCGATGAGCACCACATTGTTGATGCGGCGGCTCTCCACCTTTAACTCGTAGCTGGAGGGCAGGTTGATGACCCGCACATTGTCGGCCGGGATGTTGAGCACCTTTTGGGCAAGGTTCGAGGTGTCAAAGCTTAGGGTGACCGCGGTGATGTTTTCCTGGCTGACGATGCCGCTGGGCAGTTCGACCGGCAGCTGGAAGTCCTTTTCCATCGAGAAGCTGGAGGCAAGGTCAAAGGAGGCCACGGCCAACTCGGTCAGTTCGGCCAGCTGGCGGGCCGGGCCGGCCACGATCAGGCTCTCGCGGGAGAGGGTGTAGTTGAGGGTAGAGGTGTCAAAGCCGGCGGGCACGTTGATAAAGTCCACCCGCAGCGGCAGCTCGGCCAGCTGGTACACCGAGACAGTGGCGTCCACCATGGCGTTGTCCATGCTGGTGTATTCCAGCGCCACCGGCTCGCCCTCCCGGTCCACCGGCTGCAGTTCCACCTGCACAAGGCGGCTGTCGCTGAGCTGCTCGTCGATCGAGACCTTGGCCACCACCCGGCCAATGGCCTCCACCTCGCTCTCGGGCCCGCGCACGGTCACCTCGGCGGGAGCGGTGGTGACCCGGTTGAGCACATAGCCCTCGGCGGTGGAGATGCCGCTGGTTTCCACTGTGACCGGGAAGGATTTTTCCACCACCGTGTCAAACACCACCTCGGCGGTGGTTTTGCGGCCGGTGATGGTGGCGGTGACCCGGGTTTCCACCTGGCTGTCCAGCGCGCGCACCCGCAGCTTGAGCTCGGCCGTGCCCGCGCCGCGCACCGCCGAATAGTCCGGGTAGACCACAAAGTCGCTGGCCACAAGGCCGCCCAGGTCGTAGCCGTTGCCCTCGAGGTACAGGCTGACGCTGCCGGAGGGCTCGTTGACGATGTCCAGCCCCAGCGAGGTGTACTTGCTGGCGTCGTATTCAAAATTGATGGGCACATTGTCGATGGTCTGGCTGGTGCCGGGCCGTACCAGGGTGGTCACGATCACCCACACCAAAATGGCCAGCGCCAGCGAGAGCAGCATGGTAAAACGGTGGTTGTCCAGGATACTGTTATCCCTGCTTTTTTGCTTGCGCATCTTGTTCACGCTTCTTCTTTCTCCGTAACCGGAAGCTTTTTGCGGGTTTGCCTGCGTCGTCCTCGTCGGCGGGCACGATGTCGCCCTGCAAAAGGTTAAAGAGGTTCTGCCGGTCCAGCCGGCGGATCAGCACCCCATTTTTGGCCAGCGAGATGATGCCGGTCTCCTCGCTGACCACCACCACCACCGCGTCCGAGTTTTCGCTCATGCCCAGCGCCGCCCGGTGGCGGGTGCCCATGTCCTTGCCGATCTCAAGGTTGTTGGAGAGGGGCAGAACGCACCCGGCCGCCTTGAGCATGCCGTCCCGCACGATGACCGCGCCGTCGTGCAGTGGCGTGCCCTCGTAAAAGATGGTGCCCAGCATCTCGGGGTTGACGTCGGCGTTGAGGGTGGTGCCGGTGCGGATGATCTCCGAGAGGTTGGAGGTGCGCTCCAGCACGATCAGCGCGCCGGTGTGGGTGTCGGAAAGCTGCTCGGCCGCGTCGCAGATGGCCACCGCGGCGCTGCGCCACTTGGCCCGCACCGAGTCGTCCATGCGCTGCATCCGAAAGAGGCTCGCGGCCCATTTATCGGTGCGGCTCATCTGCTCCAGCGCGCGGCGCAGCTCAGGCTGGAAGAGCACCACCAGCGCCAAAAAGCCGATCTGCAACAGGTTATCCAGCAGCCAGGTGACCGTGCGCAGGTTGCCCCAGCTGGCCAGCGCGTAGACCACCAGCAGCAGCAGCACCCCTTTGGCCAGCTGTGCGGCCCGGGTCTTGCGCACCAGCTCCAGCACCCCATAGATAACAAAGGCTACGATCAGAATATCAATGACGTCGGCAGGCTGGATCGCCTGGAAATTGGTGATGATCTGATGCAGCAGTTCGAGCAGCTCAGACAAGGAAAGCCCTCCCGTCCTGTTTATCAAACGGCCCGGGGCGCCGGGGCCGCCGCGGCCCCGCCCCTTTGCATTCGTACTCTTTAGTATAGCATGTCTTTGCCATTTTGGGAACCCGAATAGGTGAAATGAATGTGGAAATCTGCGGCAGAACGCCGCGCCGGGCAAAACGGCCCGGGCCCTTTGCGGGGGCTTGCGCTGCCGCCGCGCCGGGAAGGCTCAGCCCTTTGCGGGGGCTTGCGCTGCCGCTGCGCCGGGAAGGCTCAGCCCTTTGCGGGGGTTTGCGCTGCCGCCGCGCCGGGAAGGCTCAGCCCTTTGCGGGCAGCAGCAGGGCCACCGCGTGGGCCGCGATGCCCTCGCCCGCGCCGGTAAAGCCCAGACGCTCCTCGGTGGTGGCCTTGACGCTCACCTGCCCGGGCTCAAGGCCCAGCGCGCCGGCAAGGTTTTTGCGCATGGCCGGGATGTGGGGGGCAAGCTTGGGGGCCTGGCAGAGCACGGTCGCGTCCAGGTTGCCCACCCGCCAGCCGGCCGCGGCCAGCTTTTGGGCCACCGCCCGGGCCAGGGCCAGGCTGTCCGCCCCCTTGTAGGCGGGGTCGCTGTCCGGGAAATGCTGGCCGATGTCCCCCAAGGCGGCCGCGCCCAGCAGCGCGTCCATCACCGCGTGGGTGAGCACGTCGGCGTCCGAATGGCCCAGCAGGCCCTTGGCATACGGGATGGCCACCCCGCCCAAAATCAGCGCCCGGCCCTCCACCAGCCGGTGTACGTCGTATCCATGCCCAATGCGCATGCCGCCCTCCCCTTTCAGATCCTCCGCGGTGGTGATTTTATAGTTGGCGTAATCGCCGGGGGTCAGGGCCACCGGCCGGCCCGCCTGCTCAAACAGCTGGCAGTCGTCGGTGAGGGCGGGCAGGCTGCCCGCCGCCTCGGCCGCCGCCAGCAGCTCCAGATAGGCCTGCCGCAAAAAGCACTGGGGGGTCTGCACCGCAAAAAGGGCCTCGCGCGGGGGGGTGGCCTGCACCAGCAGGGGCGCGTTTTGACCCGGGGCACGGCCGGCCGGTTCGCCCGGTATTTCCCCCGCCGGTTTGCCCGCTATTTTAATGGTATCCTTTACCGGCACGGCCGGCGCGGCGGCCCCCAGGGCGTCCGCGGCCCGGAGCGCCGCGGTGATCACCTGGGCGCTTACAAAGGGGCGGGCCGCATCGTGGATGGCCACCAGCCCGCCGCCCGCCGCCCGCACCCCGGCGGCGGCGCTCTCGGCCCGGGTGGCCCCGCCCCGCACCAGCCGCACCGGCTTACGGCAGCCGGCCGCCAGCCGCCGGGCAAGCGAATCGTCCGGGCCGGTCACCAGCACCAGCTCCTGGATCAGGGGGTGGGCGTCAAAAGCCTCAAGGCTGTGCTGCAAAACCGGCCTGCCGTCCAGCAGGACCCGCAGCTTGTCAAAGCCCATCCGCCGGGAGGCCCCCGCCGCCACCAATACCGCCGTGGCTGTTTTCATCCTCAAAGCGCCCCTTTCCTGCATGCGGCCGGGCGGCGGCGCGGGCATAGCCGCCGCTTAAAACGGCGGTGAGTTCCAGGCCGCTGCGCAGAGCCGGGTTTGTTGTTGTGGAAATGGCCGTCGCGGCACGCCGCCCCGCCACAGGGCTATTATACAGGCTTTGGCGCAAAAAATCCACCTCTGCGCCGCCGGAGGAGTGCTCAAACCGGGGAGAGAGGTCCGCCGGCCGGGACGGGTGGGAGCAGTCTCTCAAGGCAGCAGACCCCCTGCCCCGAAAGCCTTTCGGGACTCTCCCCCGCGCCCGGCCGGACACGTGGGAGCAATCTCTCAAGGCAACAGGACCCCTGCCCCGAAAGCCTTTCGAGAT
>CAJTVI010000068.1 GCA_910579545.1 uncultured Oscillospiraceae bacterium
GTGGGCTATCCTTTTTCCTCTTTTTGTGCTGTTGCACTTGCTATGATAAACCGCCGCATTAAGAAAAGTAGCAAAAGAACGCCGGGGGGTTCCGATTCCCCCCAGACCCCCTAAACGGAGCCGAAGTCACTTCGCGGAGCGCCATGGGTCGCACCCTTACGAGATGCTCACGCTTCTCAGCTGATGAAACCTGCCGGGGGCTCTTTGGCTCCGCTCCGTAATCGCTCGTACTTTCATGCTCGCTGTTCGCTCGCGCTATAAGCATCGCCGAAAATACTCTTATTCGGCAAGGCAGGGCGGGTGCGGCGGTCTGCCCTGCCTATTTTCATTCCCCCGCCGCACGATAGTTCGTGCGGCGCAAAGGGGGGCTGGGGGATGGAATCCCCCAGATTGGCCCAAAATGGGGGTCTGGGGGCCTGCGGCCCCCGGATCGGCCAAACACCCATCCCTGTATCGCCCAAAGCATTATACTATTTGTAATAAAGGAGCGTTGGCCCTATGAAGATCATCGGCGTTATCCCCGCCCGCTACGCGAGCACCCGGTTCCCCGGCAAGCCTCTGGCCGACATCTGCGGCAAGCCCATGATCTGGTGGGTGTACCAGCAGGCAAGGCAGGTGGAGCAATTTGCCGAGGTGGTGGTAGCCACCGACGACGAGCGGATCCGCGGCGTCTGCGAGGGGTACGGCATCCCGGTGCGGATGACCCGGCCGGACACCCCCAACCACATCCACCGCATCTGGGAGGTGACCGAGCAGGTAACCGCCGACTATTACGTCAGCGTCAACGGGGACGAGCCGCTGATCCAGCCCCAGAACATCCGCGCCGTGCTGCCGGATACGGTCATTGCGGACGAGCCCTGGTTCGGCGGGGTCTACCGGGAGCTGACCGACCCGGCCGAGCTGATGGACCCGGCCAACGTCAAGATCGTGCTGGGGGCCGGCGGGCGCTGCCTCTACCAGAGCCGCAGCCCCATCCCCTGCCCCAAGGGCAGCCTGCTGTTCAGGTACAAAAAGGCCATCGGCATCGAGTGCTTCAACAAAAAGGCGCTGGACTTTTTTGTGCGCACCCCCATGGGCGTGCTGGAAAAGATCGAGGACATCGACCATCTGCGCTTTTTGGAAAACGGGGTGCCGATCTGGTACAAGCAGATCGAATCCGAATCCATCTCGGTGGACACCAAAAACGATTTGGAAAAGGTGCGGCTGATGATTGCCGAAGCCCAGGCCCGCCAAGGCTGAACGGGGACGCAAAACCGGCCCTCTGCCGCGGCCCCGCCCCCTGCCGCGCCGGGCTTTGCCCCGGCCATTCCCCGCTGCCGCCCCCGCGCCCTGCCGCGCGGCCTGCGGCGCATCCCCCCACGATAAAGGAGAAACCATGAAAAACATCCGCATCCTGGACTGCACCCTGCGCGACGGCGGCCGGGTGATCGACTGCGCCTTTGCCGACGATGTGACCCGCGACATCAGCCGCCGGCTGGCCGGCGCGGGCATCGACATTGTGGAGCTGGGCTTTCTGCGCGACCCCGCCCGGGTGGAGTACAAGGGCGGCAGCACCTTTTTTACCCGGGTGGAGCAGCTGCGCCCCTTTGTGGCGCCGGGCAGCGATACCCTGTTTGTGGCCTTTATCGACTACAACCTCTACGATTTTTCCACCCTCTCCCCCTGCGACGGCCGCTCGGTGACCGGACTGCGGGTGGGCTTTACCAAAAAGGACCTGGCCGGCTGCCGGGAGGATCTTGTCCGCTGCTTAAAGCTGGTAAAATCGCTTGGCTACCGGCTGTTCGTGCAGGGGGTCAACAGCCTGGGCTACTCGGACCGGGAGCTGCTCGAAATCGTGGAGATGGTCAACGAGATCGGCCCGGACAGCTTTGGCATCGTGGACACCTACGGCGCCATGTACACCGAGGACGTCCAGCGCATCTACGGCCTCATCGACCACAACCTTGCCCCCGGCATCGCCATCGACTTCCACTCCCACAACAACTTCCAGCTCTCCTTTGCCTTTGCGCAGGAGGTGATCCGGCTTTCCGGCGGCAGCCGGCCGCTGGTGCTGGACGCCACCCTGAACGGCATGGGCAAGTGCGCGGGCAACCTGAACACCGAGCTGATCGTGGACTACCTGGTGCGCAAAAAGCACCAGGATTACGATTTTGACGCCATCCTGGACCTGATCGACGAGTACATGTACCAGATCAAGGCCGAGCACCCCTGGGGCTACTCGATCCCGGCCGTGATGGCCGGCATCTACAAGAGCCACCCCAACAACGTGATCTACCTCACCGAAAAATTCCGCCTGGCCACCAAGGACATCGAGCACATCATCTCGATGATCGACCCCGAGGTTCGCCAGCGGTATGATTACGACAACATCCAGCGGCTTTACGCCGAGTATAACCACACCCGTGTGGACGACCGGGCCGCTTTGGAGACGCTGGGGCAGGCCCTGCGCGGGCAGCCGCTGCTGCTTTTGCTGCCCGGCAAAAGCCTTGTGACCCACGCGCGGCAGATCGACGAGCTGATCGCCCAAAAGGATCCCGTGATCCTCTCGGCCAATTTTGTGACCGACAAGGGCCGCGCCGGGCGGCGGTTTGCCTTTTTTGGCAGCGAAAAGCGGTACAAGAAGTTTGCGGCCGCCCGCGAGGGCGCGGCCTGCATCGTGGTGTCGAACATCGCGGGGGCCGGCGAGGGCGACCTTGTGGTGAACTACGAAAACCTGGTGGACCGGGCCAGCGGCATTGGCGGCGAGGAGTTCGACAACACGATGGTGATGCTGCTGAACCTTCTGCGCCGGCTGGGGGTGCGGCGGATGGAGGTGGCCGGGTTTGACGGCTTTGCCCCGGCGGGCGAAAACTACTACGACGAGGCCGCCTTTGACAAAAAGCGGTTTGCCGCCCGCTTTGCCCAGATCAACGCCAACATGTCCGCCCTTTTGCGGGAGTACGCCAAGGGCCTTGACCGCCCCGAGGACCTGCACTTTGTGACCCCCAGCCTCTACGCGCCGATCTTTGGCCAGCAGCTGTAACCGCCCCGGCAAGCGCAGATCCGGCAGCACACCGCACCCCGGCCGGCCCCTGTGCGGGCGTCAGGGCCCTGCGGCCCCAACAACCAACAAAAAAGCAAGGAGCGATCCCAGTATGAACACCCCCGCAAACACCCCGGCCGACCCCCGGGCCGCCATCCGCCTTTTGGTGCTGGACGTGGACGGCACCCTGACCGACGGCAAAATTTACATCGGCCCCGAGGGCGAAAGCATGAAGGCCTTTGATATCAAGGACGGCTACGCCATTGCCCAGCTGCTGCCAAAGGGCGGCATCCTGCCCGCCGTGATCACCGGGCGCAAAAGCCGGATCGTGGAGCAGCGCTGCGCCGAGCTGGGCATCCGGCACCTCTACCAGGGGGTGATGGACAAGCCCGCCGCCTTTGCAAGGCTGCTGGTGGCCGCCGGGGAGGAGCTGGGCCAGCCGCTCTCGGGCCAGAACGCCGCCTATATGGGGGACGACCTGGTGGACCTGCCCTGCATGCGGCTGTGCGCGGTGCGGGGCTGCCCGGCCGACGCGGTGGAGGCGGTGCGGGCCGAATGCCAGTTTGTAAGCCGCAAAAACGGCGGCGCGGGCGCGGCGCGGGAATTTATCGAGTGGCTGCTGGCCCGGTGAGCGGGCCCAAAAGCCGGCGGGCTGCCGGGCTGCCGCCCGCCGGCCCTGCCTAAGACCCGGCGGCCGCTGTTTTGCGCGCCAAAGCCTTCATTTGCGGGGCAGATGAAGGCTTTTTTACTTTTATGCCGTTGTATGTTATAATAAAGCGATACCATAGCGGCGGCTGCAAAAAAGCAAAGCCGCTTTTGGGGGCGTTGGCCGGGCGCTTTAAAACGCCCGCCCTGCCCACCGCTCAGCCACAAGGAGGGGATGCGCCGTGCCGGCTGTCTGGGCCTTTTTGCAAAAGCACCGCCGGGCGCTGTGCTGCGGCGGCCTTGTGCTGTTTTTGCTGGCCGTTTTGTTCGGCGTCTGGCTGGTGGAGGTGCGCCCCTGCGAAAGCAAGAGCCTGGCCGCCCGGCTGAACGACGCCTACGAAACCGCCGCCCCGCCCATTGAGACCAGCGCCGTGCAGGAATTCTGCACCGACCAGCCGCTCACCGGTCTTGCCTTTGTGTTTTACCTCTCGGGCGGGCAGCCGGCCGGGGAGCTGGCCCTGGAGCTTTACGACGCCGATACCGGCCTTTTGCTCTCGGCCAGCACCGGCCAGATGGCCAACCTGATCGAGGGGCAGTACATCGGCCTTGGGCTGGACACCCCGGTGCCGGCCGGCGCGGCCGCGCGCTACCGGCTGGTGCTCACCCCCCATTACCAAAACGAGGCCCGGCTGGCGCTGGGCTGCAGCGCGGCCCCCGCCCCCGGCTGGGACGGCGCGCGCCTGGAGGCGGACGGCCAGGCCCAGGCCGGCTCGCTGGCTATTCTGGCCTCCACCCGGGCCATCGGCCGGTTTGTAAGCGTCTTTTATTGGGCGGTCTCGCTGCTGCTGACCGCGGTTTTGGCCGGGACATACTGGCTCGTCAGCGCCCGGCGCTGGCCGGCGCACCGGCTGTACGCGGCCCTCTGCGTAGGTTTGGGCCTTGTGTTCTGCCTGGTGCTGCCCCCCTACGCCGCGCCGGACGAGGAGTTCCACATCAACCAGGCCTTTTCGGTGGCCAGCCGCATCGGCTCTTACCTTGATTTTGACGGCTGGCACCTGAGCCATGTTTCACTGGGCAACAGCTTCCGCCGCCCGGGGGACGAGAACCCCGTCGTGCAGGACCAAAAAACCACCGTGTTTACCTGGCAGGCGGTGGCGGACGGCCTTTTTACCCTCTCGCCCGACCGGTTCGGCGAGTATATAGAGCACGAGGGGGACCTGCAGGCCGACATCAGCAACGAGCTCTACCTTGCCAGCGGGCTGGGGGTGCTTTTGGGCTTTGTATTGCATCTGGGGTTTGTGCCCACCCTGTTTTTGGGGCGGCTGGCAAACCTTGCCGCCTTTGCCGCCCTTACCGCCCTTGCGGTAAAAAAGGCCCCCTTTGGCAAGCCGGTTTTTATGGCGGCCGGCCTGCTGCCCATGACCCTGCACCTGGCCGCCTCCTACAGCCGGGACAGCCTGCTTTTGGCCTTAAGCTTTTTGTACACCGCCCTGTGCCTGGACGCCGCCTTTGGCCCTTACCAGCAGCTGAGCCGGCGGCAGCTGGCCGGCCTGGCGGCGGTGGGGCTGCTGCTGGCCCCGGCCAAATCGGTCTACCTGCCGCTCTGCGCTTTCTGCCTTTTGATCCCCGCCGCCCGGCTGGGCCGGCGGGCGCGGGCAAAGCAGGCCGGCTTTTTGGCCTGCTGCCTTTTGGTGTTCGCCCTCTCCGGCGCGCGGTACCAGATCGCGGGCTTTTTAAGCGCCGCCCTGCCCGCCGGCGGTGAGCCGGCCGCGGCCGTGCAGCAGGCCGAAGCCGAACCTGAACAGCCGCCGGAAACAGAGACCGGCCCGAACGCCGCCCAAAGCCCGGGCGGCCCGCCCGCGGCCGACTCGGTCTGCTTTTCGGCCTCCTACATCCTGGCCCATCCGGGGCTCACGGTGCAGCTGCTGGCCCGCTCGGCGGTGCAGAACGCCGACCACTACCTCAAAACCCTGGTGGGCGGCAGCCTGAGCTATTACAGCCTTGAGATCGCCTGGGGCTGGGTGGTCTGCTGCTACCTGCTGCTGGCCTTTGCCTGCCGCGCCCCCGCCGGGCCGCCCGGCGCGCCCCTGCCAAAGGCGGTGCTGTGGGGCCGGCTGCTGGCCGGGGGGCTGGCCCTTTGCTGCTGCGGCCTGGCGGTGCTGGGCTGCGTAAGCTGGACCCCCACCTACTACCAGACCATCTATGGCTTCCAGGGGCGGTACCTTTTGCCGGTGCTGCCCGCCGCCCTGCTGGCCCTCTGCCCCGCCGCCGGGTGGGACGGCCGGGCCGCCGCCGGGTGGGACAGCCGGGCCGCCGCCCAGCAGGAGGGCCGGCTGCTGCTGGGCCTTGCCGCCGTGAACATGGGGGTGCTGGTAAACGCCATGCTGGCCGTGATGGCGCGCTGAACCCGGCCGGGACTGTTCCGGCCGCACAAAAAGGAGTATCTTGCCGCGATGCAAACATGTAAGGAGCTTCCCCTCATCATCCCGTCCCTCGAGCCGGACGAAAAGCTGCCCGCCCTGCTGGACGCGCTGCAAAAAGCCGGCATCACCAACATCGTGCTGGTGGACGACGGCAGCGGCCCGGCCTACCGCCCCATCTTTGAGGAGGCCGAGCGCCGGTACGGCTGCACCGTGCTGCGCCACGCGGTCAACTTAGGCAAGGGGCGGGCGCTCAAAACCGCCTTTAATTACTGCCTGCTGGCCTACCCGGACGCCCCCGGCTGCGTTACGGCCGACTCGGACGGCCAGCACACCCCCGAGTGCATCCTGGCCTGCATGCAGGCCCTTTGGGACCACCCGCAAAGCCTGGTGCTGGGCTGCCGGGACTTTGACGCCTCCAACGTGCCCGCCCGCTCCAGCTTTGGCAACAAGTGCACCCGGCTCATGTTCCGGCTGCTGATCGGCCTTTCGGTCACCGACACCCAAACCGGCCTGCGGGCCATCCCGGCCCGGTTCATGCGGGTGCTGCTGGCAACCAAGGGCGAGCGGTTCGAGTTTGAGTCCAACATGCTCATCGACACCAAGGAGGCCGGGGTGCCCATCCTGGAGGTGCCCATCCGCACCGTGTATATCGAGGAAAACAAGTCCAGCCATTTCCACCCCATCCGGGATTCGGTGCGGGTGTATTCCATCTTTGGCAAGTTCCTCTTTTCCTCCCTCTCCTCCAGCGTGGTGGACCTTGCGCTCTTCAGCCTGTTCTGCGGCGTTCTGCGCGGCGCGGCGGGGCTGCCGGTCAACTATATCGTGCTGGCCACCGTGCTGGCCCGGCTGCTCTCGGCCATATACAACTACCTGCTCAACTACCGGGTGGTGTTTAAAAGCCAGGCCGGCCACGGCGGCGCGGCGGCCCGGTACGCCCTTTTGGCTGTCTGCCAGATGCTTTGCAGCGCCCTGCTGGTAAAATGGCTGTTTGGCCTTGTGGGCGGCAGCGAGCTGCTTGTCAAGATCCCGGTGGACGTGCTGCTCTTTTTTATCAGCTTCCAGATCCAGCGGGAATTCGTTTACAAAAAGAAATAAGCTGGTTTTATATTACAGTTTGTAGTCTGACAGACGGCCCGGCGCGCCGCAGGCAGAAAGCCCGGGGGCAGCGCCGCCCTGCCCGGCAGACGGCCCGGCGCGCCGCCGGCAGAAAGCCCGGGCGCTGCGCCGCATGGGGCGCTGCGCTGCCCCCGCGCCCCGCAAGCTGGCCCGTTTTGACCCATTTTTTGCCCGGGGAGGTGCGCACCGGCGTGACCATCTGTTTTTTCAGCGCCCAGTACCTGCCCACGGTGGGCGGGGTGGAGCGGTATACCTGGAACCTGGCGCGGCGGCTGGCGGCGGCGGGGCACCGGGCCATTGTGGCAACCAGCGCCCTGCCCGGCCTGCCCGCGCGGGAAGAGAGCCCCGAGGGCATCCTGATCATCCGGCTGCCCGCCTTGCGGCTGATGGGCGGGCGGTTCCCGGTGGCCTGGCCGCTGGGCCGCGGCTTTGGCCGCCTTGCGGCCGGGCTTTGGGCCGAGCGGCCGGATTTCTGCCTGATCCAGACCCGGTTTTACCCCCTGAGCCTCTGGGCGGCGCGGCAGGCGCGGCGGCGGGATATCCCGGCCATTGTGGTGGACCACTCCACCGGCCACATGCCCATGGGCAGCCCGCTCTTAAACCGGCTGGCCGCCCTGTACGAGCACGCCGCCTGCGCCTTTTTGCGCCGGCAGGGCCCGGCCTTTTACGGGGTGAGCGAGGCGGTGTGCGGCTGGCTGCGGCATTTTGGCCTTGCCCCCGCCGGCACCCTGTACAACGCGGTGGACCCCGCCGAGATCGGCCGGGCGATCGAAGAAAAAACCGCGCCGGGCAGCGCACCGGAAGCTGCGGGCACACCGCAGCCCCCGGCGGGCAGGCCGCAAAACGCGGACGCCCCTCAAAACGCGGGCACCCCGCAAAACGCGGACGCCCCTCAAAACGCGGATGCCCCGCAAGCCCTGCCGGGCGCGCCAAGCACATCCCCCGCCGGCTGGCGGCAGCGGCTGGGCCTTGCGCCCGGGCAAAAGCTGATCGTGTTTGCCGGCCGGCTGATCCCCGAAAAGGGCGTGGGGGAGCTGATCGGGGCCTTTTGCCTTCTGCCGGCCGGCACGGCCCTGCTGGCGGTGGCGGGGGACGGCCCGATGCTGCCCGCCCTTAAAAGCAGCTGCCCGGCCGGGGTGCGGCTGCTGGGCAGCCTGCCGCACGAGGAGACCCTGCGGCTGATGGCGGCGGCCGACCTGTTCTGCCTGCCCACCCGGTACGCCGAGGGCTTCCCCACCACCCTTTTGGAGGCGGCAGGCTGCGGCTGCGCCATCCTCTGCACCGACACGGCCGGCGCGGCCGAGCTTTTGCCGGACGAAAGCTACGGCCTGCGGCTGCCAAGCGCCGCGCCCGAACTGCTGGCCCCGGCGCTGCAAAAGGCCCTGGCGGCGGACGCCTGGCGGGCCGGCGCGGCCCAAAAGGCCCGCGCGCGGCTTTGCGAACGCTTTGCCTGGGACGCGGTTGCCGCCCGGCTTTTGCAGATCGCCGCGGCGGCCCGGCCCGCCGCGCAGGCAGAACCCCAGAACAACGACCTACAGGAGGACGCCGGATGAGCAAGCTGCTGATCGTGATCCCCGCCTACAACGAAGAGGCCAGCATTGTGCGGGTGGTCACCGAGCTGGCCGAGCACTACCCACAGTACGATTATGTGGTGGTAAACGACGGCAGCCGGGACCGCACCGCCGCCCTCTGCCGCGCGCACGGCTTTAAGCTGATCGACCTGCCGGTAAACCTTGGGCTGGCCGGGGCCTTCCAGACCGGGCTGCGCTATGCGGCCGAAAACGGCTACGACTGCGCCTTGCAGTTTGACGGCGACGGCCAGCACCAGCCCCGGTTCATCGCCCCCATGCTGGAGCTGTTGGAGGAGGGGGCGGATATCGTGATCGGCAGCCGGTTTATCACGGTAAAAAAGCCCAAAAGCCTGCGGATGCTGGGCAGCTACCTGATCAGCTGGGCCATCCGGCTCACCACCGGCCGGGCCATCTGCGACCCCACCAGCGGCATGCGGATGTATAGCCGCCGGCTGCTGGAGGAGTTTGCCCAAAACCTCAACTACGGCCCCGAGCCGGACACGATCAGCTACCTGATCAAGAACGGCGCGGTGGTAAGGGAGCTTCAGGTGGAGATGGCCGAGCGCACCGGCGGGCAGAGCTATTTCAACCTGGTCCGCAGCGCCGAGTATATGGTCAAGATGGGGCTTTCGATTTTGCTGATCCAGTGGTTCCGCAAGCGGGACACCACCACCCCCTACCCCGAAAGGAGCCTGTAAGATGGAGGAACAGCTTGTTCTGCGCTGCCTGCTGGTGCTGGGCAGCCTCGCTACCGCCGCGTTCATCCTGCGCCGGGTGCGCAAGGCCCAGGTGCAGATCGAGGACACCATCTTCTGGCTGGGGTTTTCGGCCCTTTTGCTGCTGCTGAGCCTCTTTCCGCAGGCGGCCTTCTGGCTTTCGCGGGCGCTGGGCTTCCAAAGCCCGATCAACCTGGTCTACCTGCTGATCATCTTTGTTTTGCTGGTCAAGCAGTTTTTTATGACCATCCGCATCAGCCAGATGGATTCCAAGCTGCGCAGCCTGGCCCAGAAGGTGGCCCTCAACGAGGAAAAGATCAGCCGCGAGCGGCCCGGGCCCGGCAATAAACAGGGCCCTGCCGGCGGCCAATAGGGGAATCGCGCATTTTGGCGCGTTTTGACGCAAAGTCTGGGCTTGCCCGCACCCCGCGGGCTGTGCTATAATGTTGTGAATGCCTTACCGCGGCCCGCCGCCCAAACGCGCAGGCGGCGCGGCCGTTTTACCCAAACAATCTGCGAACGGAGGACTGAACGATGGCTTTTACCCCCAAGCTGATGTATAAGGGGCGCCCGCTGGTGCGCTGCAAGAACGAGATCTACTACGGCAGCCTGGCCGACCCCTATGTGGTGTTTATGCAGGTGCTTACCACCAAGCAGGAGCACGGCGCCGAGGTGGCCGACAAGATCCATGTGGTGCTGCTCTCGACCGACGCGTCCAAGCCGCTGCCCGAGCGGATCGTGCGGCAAAGCTCCAAGAGCGGGCTGTACACCGCGCTGGAGATCGGGGGCATGTGGCTGGAGCGGGCGCTGAAAGAGGCCGCGGCCGCCGCGCCCAAAAAGTGATGCGGGCGGCGCCGCTTTTCGCCGCCCCGCCGGCCGGGGCCTGCGGCGCGCAGGCCCCGGCTTTTATTTGAACGCCGGCCCCTTTGCCCCGGGCAAAGGGGCGCGCGAAGGATAGAGGGAAACACAAAACAGGGAGGGTATACGCAATGATCATCATCTTAAAGCGCGGCGCCGAGGAGGCGCGGGTACAGGCGCTCTGCGCCGAGCTGGTAGGCCGCGGGCTCAAGATCCACGAGAGCACCGGCAGCGAGGCCCGCATCTTAGGGCTGGTGGGGGACACCAAGTCGATCAACGAGAGCTGGCTGCTGGCAAACCCGGTGGTGGAGGTGGTGCGCCGGGTCACCGAGCCGTACAAAAAGGCCAACCGCAAGTTCCACCCGGACGACACGGTGGTCGAGGTAAACGGCGTCAAAATTGGCGGAGGGCAGTTTGCGGTGATCGCGGGGCCCTGCAGCGTGGAGAGCGAGGAGCAGATCGAGGAGGTGGCCGCGGCGGTCAAGGCGAGCGGCGCGGCCCTTTTGCGGGGCGGAGCGTTCAAGCCGCGCACCTCGCCCTATTCCTTCCAGGGGCTGCGGGCGGACGGGCTCGAGCTGCTGCGCCACGCCCGCAGGGCCACCGGCCTGCCGATCGTGACCGAGATCATGAACACCGAGCACCTGCCCCTGTTTGAGGATGTGGACATGATCCAGGTGGGGGCCCGCAACATGCAGAATTTTGAGCTGCTGCGCCGCCTGGGCCAGACCGGCAAGCCGATCCTGTTAAAGCGGGGGCTTTCGGCCACCCTCGAAGAGCTGGTGATGAGCGCCGAGTACATCATGGCCGAGGGCAACGAGCAGGTGATCCTCTGCGAGCGGGGCATCCGCACCTTTGAGACCAGCATGCGCAACACCCTGGACATCTCGGCGGTGCCGATGCTCAAAAAGATGACCCATCTGCCGGTGGTGATCGACCCCAGCCACGCCGCCGGCATCTCCTGGATGGTCGAGCCGCTGGCCGCCGCCGCGGTGGCCGCCGGGGCGGACGGGCTGATGATCGAGGTGCACAACAACCCCGCCTGCGCCCTCTGCGACGGCGCGCAGAGCCTGACCTGCGAACAGTTTGACGCGCTGATGCAAAAGATCCGCCCCGAGGCCGAGTTCTTCGGCCGCCGCCTCTCGGCGGGGTAAGGCCATCTTGGGCCGATCTGGGGGCCGTGGCGTCTTGGGCCAATCCAGGGGGGCACGCCCCCCTGGACCCCCGTTACAGCCGGGCAAAACCATTTGCCCGGCGAAAAAGATCGTTTTTGGGGAAATCGATGTAAAAAATGCGAAAGATCGCCCCATCAGCGAAAAAACATTCTTTTGTAAAATCGCCGCTGATAAAGGAGCACCGCCTATGAAAGCCCACACCGGCCGCGCCGCGCCGGCCCCAAGGCCCGCGGCCCTGCCAAAGGTCGCGCTGCTGTGGGGCCTGGATCCCGCCGATCCGCACCTTGCGCCGCTGCGCGCCGCCCAAAAGCTGGGCATTGCCCTGCGGGCGGTGCCCCCGGCCGCCCTTGGCCGCACCGTGGCCGAGCTTTGCGGCCTGCCGGCGGGCCCCAAGGCCCCGGCCGTCCCCGCCCCCGCCGCGCCCGCCGGGAGCGCCTTTTCGCCGGCCCCGGCCCTGATCCTCTGCGGCCTGCCCGAAGCCGAGCGGGACGCGCTGCTGGAGGCCCTGCGCGCTGCGGGCGCGGCCGTCCCCCTCAAGGCCATCGTGACCCCCACAAACCAGCACTGGCCCTTTGGCCGCCTGCTGGCCGAGCTGGCCGCCGAACACGCCGCCCTGCATGGGGCGGTGAGATAAGAAAACATGGAACCGCCTCTCATGACGGATATTGACCCGGCTTTCCGGCCCGCCGCCAAAAAGCCCGCGCTTTGCCGCTGCATCCCCGTTTTGTGCAAAGGAGCTGACCGCCCGCTATGAACCGCCCCACCGCACACAGCACCGCGCCGCGCCGCGCCGCGAATCCCCCGGCCCGCCGCTTTTGGGCGGGCCTTTTGGCGTTCTGCCTGCTGCTGGCCCTGCCGCTGGCCGGCTGCTCCCGCGCGCCCAAGCGGTACACCACCGTCTGGTTCGACCTGTTCGACACCGTGACCACCGTGGTGGGCTATGCCGGATCCGAGGCGGAGTGGGAGGCCCAGACGCAGGCCCTTTACGCCGACCTGCTGGCCCTCCACCAGCTGTTCGACATCTACCACCACTATAACGGCATCGTAAACCTGTACGACCTCAACCAGACCGCCGCGGCCGGCCCGGTCGCGGTGGACGCGCGGCTGTTCGGCCTGCTGCAGACCGCCGCCGACCTTGCCGGGCGCACCGGCGGCAAGACCAACATCGCCCTGGGGCCGGTGCTGGCGCTCTGGCACGAGGCCCGCACCGCCGGCCTTGAGGATCCCGCCGCCGCCCGCCTGCCCGACCAGGCGGCCCTTTCCGAAGCCGCCCAGCACTGCGCCATTGAGGACCTTGTGCTGGACGCTGAGGCCCAAACCGTTTTTTATGCCGACCCCCTGCTGCGGCTGGACGTGGGGGCGGTGGCCAAGGGCTATGCCGCCGAGCTGGCCGCCCGCGCGGCCGGGGAGCGGGGCCTTGCCAGCGCCCTGTTGAGCCTGGGGGGCAACCTGCGGGCGATCGGCCAGAAGCCGGACGGCAAGCCCTGGACCGGCGGGCTGGAAAACCCGCTGGACCCCGGGGGAGAGTTCCTTTGCACCGTGGACCTTGCGCCGGGCGAGTCGCTGGTGACCAGCGGCGATTACCAGCGGTACTACGAGGTAAACGGGGTGCGCTACCACCACCTGATCGACCCCGACACCCTGGCCCCGGCCGGCTGGTGCCATGCGGTCTGCGTGCTCACCGACGATTCCGGCCGGGCGGACGGGTATTCCACCGCCCTCTTCTGCACCCCGCCCGAGGAGGGGCTGCGGCTTGTGGAGGCCACCCCCGGCCTGGAGGCCGCCTGGGTGCTGCCGGACGGCAGCTTACAGTATTCCTCCGGCTTTGCCCGGCGGGCGGAGGCGGCAGCATGAAACAAAAACCAGCCGCAC
>CAJTVI010000069.1 GCA_910579545.1 uncultured Oscillospiraceae bacterium
TTGGCTACGAACCAAAAGGTCGGGGGTTCGAATCCCTTTCAGCGCACCAAAAAAACGCAGGCATCCGTAAAAAATGGATGCCTGCGCTTTTATTTTTCCCAGCCCTGCGGGCTGGCCGCCCAGCGCCGCGGCCCTGGTCAGGGCCAAAACCAGCCCAAAGCGCACCCGGCCCGGCGGGCATGATCTCAAAAGGGCAACCATAAAGGCAAACCGCCCCCCGCAAAGACAAAAAAGCCTTGGACCCGCGGGGATCCAAGGCTTTTTCTTGGCGGAGAAGGAGGGATTTGAACCCTCGCGCCGGTTTCCCGACCTACGCCCTTAGCAGGGGCGCCTCTTCGACCTCTTGAGTACTTCTCCAGAGCAAAGTGTGTAAAGGTAATTCGGTTGTAGGCAGGCCCTAAGATGGCGGAGAGGGTGGGATTCGAACCCACGGCCCTTGCGGGTCACTGGTTTTCAAGACCAGCTCCTTAAACCACTCGGACACCTCTCCCCAGTGGGCGCCCCCGCTCCGCCGTGCAGGAGTGCGTACATTAGTGTACCATATTGAAAAGGGGCTGTCAAGCAATTTTGCGATGGGCGAACGCTCAAAAAAGCCAAAACAAAATGCCCGCGCGTCCCCAAAAGAAGAGAACGGCAGACAAAGCCGCTGGGCAGGCATGGGCACTGCATGGGAGATGCGCGGTACAAAGCAATGGGCCCGCCGCCCCGCAGAGACCGCCCCATCAAGGCCAACCCACAGGATGAAGCTGGTTGAGGCGAGCGCCGGCCTCAAATCCGCGGAGGATCACCCCATCAAGGCCCGCCCGCAGGGCCGGCCCTTCCAAGAACCGCCCCCGCAGAGGCCGCCCCGCGAATATCACCCTGTAAAGGTCCCTCCACAGGCCGCAAAGGCCGCACTGCGCTGCGGCCGGCCGTCAGGCGGCGCGCAGCCCCTGCCGGCGGCGCTTGCAGGGCTGCGGGCAGGCATCCCGCACCGCCTGCCTGCGCCGGGGCGGCGCCGAGAGGGCGTGCAGCATGCAAACCAGCCCATACAGGCCGCCCGCCAAAAGGGCCAGGACGCAAACGCCGGACAGAGGGGAAAGCCCCCCCTCAAACATGGCGCCCAGCACCATCATGCCCCCCAAAAGCACCAGCAGCGCGGCCGAGCGTACCAGGGTGTTCAAAAACGCTTTTATTGTTTTCATTGCCACAACCTCCTCTGATCGCCCAAAACGCCCCGCAAAACAGTGGCCGGCGCGGGCTGGCCCGCATGGGCCGCCCAACTTTACAACGCCAAAAAGTTGTTGTACTTAGAATAATACAACTAATGGTTGTTGTCAAGAGGGAATTACAACTTTTTTTACAAATTTTGCCTTTACAATTACTACAAAAGGTTGTATAATGATGCCAAACTCAAGCGGCAGCAAAAAATGTTCCCGGGCGGCTTTTTGCCGGCTGCAAAATGCATCAGGAAGGGAGAGGGCGCTCTGTGTTCAGCGAGCGGTTAAAAGACCTGCGCAAGCAAAAGGGGCTCAGCCAGGGGGCGCTTTCGGCGCGGCTGGGGGTCACCCAGCAGGCGGTGGGCAAGTGGGAGACCGGGCGCTCCACCCCGGATCCGGCCACCGTGGCCCGGCTGGCCGAGTTGCTGGGCACCACGGCCGACGACCTGCTGGGGGTTGCGGCCCAGCGGCTGGGCGGGCCGGTGGGCAGCTATGCCGAAAGCCCGGTGCCGGTGGTGGGCACGGTGCGCGCCGGGTATGGCGCGCTGGCCTTTGAGGAGGATTACGGCACCGAGATGGCCCCGGTCAAGGATCCCGCCAACTACTTTTACCTGATCGTAAAGGGCGACAGCATGGAGCCCCGCATCCACGACGGCGACTATGCGCTGGTGCGTCGGCAGCCCACCCTCTCCAACGGCGAGTTGGGGGTCATGGTATTCGGCGAGGGGGAGGGCACCTTAAAGCGGTATCTGCAGCGGGGCAACGCGGTGGTGCTCCAGCCCTTTAACCCGGAGTATGAGGAAGTAGTCATCCGCGGCGAGGAACTCAACGATCTGTACATCATCGGCAAGGTGGTCGAGACCAAAACCAAGTGGTGAGCCCGGCTTTTTAGCGGTTGTCCGCTGCGCGGCCCGCGGCCGGTTCCGGCCGCCCTGCCATCCGGCTGCAAGGGACCCTTTTCCTGCGCAGCCATAAGGAGGGCCGCGGATGGAACTTGAGCAAAAACTGGCCATTTTGGCCGACAGCGCTAAATACGACGTTGCCTGCACCTCCAGCGGGTCGGCCCGCGCCGGGGCGCGTGGGCATCTTGGCAGCTGCTTTGCGCCCGGCATCTGCCACGCCTTTTCGGCGGATGGGCGCTGCATCTCCCTTTTAAAGGTGCTGCTTACCAACGTATGCGTTTACGATTGCAGCTACTGCGTCAACCGCCGCTCCAACGACCTGCCCCGGGCCGCCTTTACCCCGCGGGAGCTGGCCGGGCTGACCATCCAGTTTTACCGCCGCAACTACATCGAGGGGCTGTTTTTGTCCAGCGCGGTGATGAAAAGCCCGGACGACACAATGGAGCGGATGATCGCTGCCCTGCGGATCCTGCGGCAGGAATACCGGTTTTTGGGCTATGTGCACGCCAAGACCATCCCGGGGGCCTCCCCCGGGCTCGTGGAGCAGCTGGGGCTGCTGGCCGACCGGCTGAGCGTCAACATCGAACTGCCCAGCGAGCGCAGCCTTGGCCTGCTTGCGCCGGACAAGAAAAAGCCGGCGATCTTAGGCCCGATGGGGCAGATTGCCCAGCGGGGCCGGCAGGGCCGGGAGGAGCTGGCCCTTTACCGGGCCGCGCCCCGCTTTGCGCCCGCCGGCCAGAGCACCCAGATGATCGTGGGCGCAAGCCCCGAGACCGACCGGCAGATCGTGGGCCTGGCCGAGGGCCTTTACCGAAAATTTGCGCTGCGGCGGGTGTTTTTTTCGGCCTACCTGCCGGTGTCCAACGACCGGCGGCTGCCCGCGCCGGACACCCCGCCGCCCCTTTTGCGGGAGCACCGGCTCTACCAGGCCGATTGGCTGCTGCGCTTTTACCATTTTTCGGCCGGCGAACTGCTCAGCGAAACCGAGCCCAACTTCAGCCCCTACCTGGATCCCAAGTGCGGCTGGGCGGTGCGCAACCTGCACCGGTTCCCGGTGGACGTGAACACCGCGCCCCGGGCCGAACTGCTGCGGGTGCCGGGCATCGGCCCCAAAAGCGCCGACCGCATCTGCATCGCCCGCCAGAATGGCCGGCTGGGCATCCCGGAACTGCGCCGCATCGGGGTGGTGCTCAAAAGGGCGCAGTATTTTATTGTCTGCCAGGGCTTTACCGGCGCGCGGGGGGCCGGCCGGCAGGCGGTGGCCCGCGCGCTGCTGGATCCCGCCGCCTTTGAGACCGGCGGCGAGCAGCTGAGCCTTTTTTCGGCGCCGGAGCAGCCCAGCCTGCCGGCGGTGGCTGCGCCGGTTTCGCCTGTCCGACCGCTGGCCCGGCTTGCGCCCGAGATCGGGCAGCTGGCGGCGGGCGGCATGGCCCCGGACCAGGCGGCCCGCACCGTGCGGGCCGAGGCCGAGCGGCAGATCGCCCGCCGGCTGTAAGCCGGCGTTTTGCGGGCAGGGCCGCTCCTGCCGCGGCAGCTGGCCTGCCGGTATGCCGCCCTTTGCCGATAGATGAATTTGGCGCATGGAAATACGGTTTTGCCGCGCCTGTCCCCGCATGGCAGACGGCCTGTCACGATCTGCTGGGCTGTTTTGCCATGCCGCCAGCCTCAGCCCGCCTGTTGGGCCGGTACACGCGGTTTGCGCGATCCCAAAGCAAGGGGGCGGCCTGTTTGGAGGTTTTGTATCAATACGACGGCAGCTTTGCCGGCTTTTTGTGCTGCGTGTTTGAGGCGGTGGCCCGCAGGGAACGGCCGTTTGGCGTGTTTGCCGAGGACGCCGCCCCCGCCACCCTCTTTGAGAGCCGTCAGATCCCCACCGACCCGCAGCGGGCCGGCCGGGTGTACGCCAGCCTGCGCAAAAAACTGAGCTACCGGGCCGAGGAGCTGGTGCGCTATGGCTTTTTGCACGCCTCGCCCCAAAAGGAGACCGCCCTTTTGCAGTTTTTGCTCTTTGCCTACGCGGCCGAGCGGCGGGGCCTGAGCGCCTGCCGGATGCCGGGGCACGAGGCGGTGGCCCCGGTGCTGGCCATGGAGCGGCAGGTGACCCACGAGGCCCATCAGCTCACCGGGTTTATCCGGTTTGCCCAGTGCGGCGGGGTGCTGGGCGCGCGGATCAGCCCCAAGCACGACGTGCTGCCGCTGCTGCGGGGACACTTTTGCGACCGCTACCCGGACGAGGACTTCCTGATCGTGGACGAGCCCCGCCGCGCCGCCCTCTGGTATCCCGGCCGGCAGGGCGGGCGGGCCCGGCTGCTGGAGCTGGCGGGGGAGTTTTGCTTCCCGGAGCCGGACCCGGAGGAGGCGGCGCTGCAGGCCATGTGGAAGACCTTTTACAAGACCATCTCGATCCGGGCGCGGGAAAACCCCCGCTGCCGCCGGAACCTCTGCCCCAAGCGGTACTGGGAGAACATGCTGGAGATGCAGGACGCGCTGAACGGCCGGGGATAAAGCCGCGCCGCGCCGGCTTGGCCGTTTGCCGCAGCGGGCATAAAACAGCGGGCCGGCGTGCCCGCAATCGCCCGCGCCGTCCCACGGTCTTTTTTCCAGCCCCGCGGGCGCAAAACAGCGGCAGAATGCCTAATGATGGGAGGGCTTTTGATGCGCGACCCCGAAGCGACCCTTGGCAAGCTGATCGACAAGGCGGGCACAGCCTTTTTGTGCTATCTGGACGGGGACGGCTTCCCGGTGACCCGGGCGATGCTGCCGCCCCGGGAGCGGCAGGGCATCCGCAGGTTCTGGTTTACCACCAACACCACCTCCAACAAGGTGCAGTCCCTTTTATGGGATGGACGCTCCAGCGTCTATTTTGTGGACAAGCGGTTTTACCGCGGGGTCAGCTTTGCGGGCTATGTGCAGGTGCTGTGCGACCCCGAAACCAAACGGCGGATCTGGCGCGAGGGGGACGACCGCTTTTATCCGGGCGGCGTGGAGGACCCCGATTACTGTGTGCTCTGCTTTACGGCAGAAAAAATACGGTATTACAGCAATTTTAAATCCCAGGACCTGCTTTTGCCGCCGGAGCAGCAAGACGGCTGAGCCGGCCCTTGCAGGACACAAAAACGCGGCGGTACCTTAAAAGGCAAAAAAGGCCAAAGCAAAAAAGACCAAAGCAAAAAGGCCAAAGCGGGCCGGGCCCGCCGCGGGCAGGAGATGACGCAGTATGTGGGCTGTTTTTGCGGTGCTGAGCGCGGTGTTCGCCGCGCTCACCTCCGTCTTGGCCAAGGTGGGCATCGAGGGGGTCAACTCCACCCTCGCCACCGCCCTGCGCACGGTGGTGGTGCTGGCCATGGCCTGGGGCATGGTGTTTTTGACCGGCGCCGGGGCCGGGCTGGGATCCATCAGCCGCAAAAGCTGGCTGTTTTTGGTGCTCTCCGGCCTTGCCACCGGGGCGTCCTGGCTCTGCTATTACCGGGCCCTCCAGCTGGGCACGGTCTCCAAGGTGGTTCCCATCGACAAACTGAGCGTGGTGTTTACCCTGCTGCTGGCCTTTGTGTTTTTGCACGAGCAGGTCACGCCGCGCTCGGCGGTCGGCTGCGCGCTGATCGCGGCCGGCACCCTGCTGATGGTGCTGTAAGGCTGGGCCGCGGCCAATAGGCCGGAGCGCGCGCCAACAGGGGATCGCGGGCGCTTGCCCGGCTTGCGAAGGAATGAAAAAACAGGCGCCCCCGGCCCGCGGCCGGGGGCGGGACAATGCCCGCCCGAGAGACCAAGGGCGGGACAATGCTCGACCAAAAGGGGAGGTGGGCGGATGCTGGAGGTCGTATTCAGCGACAGTGCCGCCGGCAGCATGGCGATTGCGGCCGGCGGCGGAAAGGGCTGCATCGCAAGTTCGGTGGGGGTGATCGGCCGCCATGAGGACGGCAGCCCCCTGACCGGGGCCGAGGTGGAGGAATACCGGCGGCAGTTCGACGAGCGGGAGCGGAGGGCCTGGGCAAACGCCGCGCCGTTTGAGAGCCGCCGCGCCGATATCCTCTGTTTTCCGCTGGCCCTGAGCGTGGGCGGCATCGACGAGGAGGGGATCGGCCCCGGGCGGCAGGCCGCGCTCGAAAAGCTGATGGGCGTTTACCCCGCCGAGGGGCAGGCGGCGGCCGGGGAGCTGCTGGCCCGCGCCCGCGGGGACCTCGCCGCGCTGCAAAGCCGGGCCAAAACCGAGCCGGTGCGGGTCTGGACCAGCCCCAACCCGGACGAGCGGAGCGGCCTTTGCTGGCTGGCCGCCCAGCTGAAGCCGCTGGGCCTGGACGAGGTGCGGGTAACGGTGGTGGAACTGCCGGAATTTCTGCGGGTGGACTGGGCGCCGGTGGAGCTGCCGGACTCCGGGACACAGGCCGGGCGGCCCGGGCCGCTGCCCCAGCCGGACGGCAGCGTGGTGGCCGCCCTCACCGGCTGGGGCGAGGTGGAGCCGCACCAGTTCGGGCGGCTGGCGGCGCTGGGCCGGCCGGTGCCGGCGGGGGAGCTGCGGGCGCTGGCCTTGCAGTGGCAGCGGCTGCAAAAAGAAAACGCGCCCCTGCGGGCGGTGCTCAACGGCCGGCTGGTGAGCGCGGACGAAAGCCTGTACGACCCCTATATCCTGCGCCGGATCGCCGCGCAGGGGCCAAGGTTCCAGCAGGCGGTGGTGGTGGGCCAGGTGCTGGGCCAATACCAGCTGGGCGTCAGCGACGGCTGGGTGGCGCTGCGGATGGAGGAGTTCATCCAAAACGGCCTTTTGGAGCCGGTGAGCGAGCCCGCCCCGGACGGCCCCCGCTACCACCGCATCCTGCGCCGCTGCGGGCGGTAAAACACCTGCAAAGGCTGAAAAAACCTTTGCCCGGCAGAATGGGCGGAAAGGATGGCCCTGCCATGCACAGGGAGGAAGAAGAGCGATGGATCCCCTGGATGCCGGAAAACCTCGTCCCGGATGAGTATGAACTGTACGAGATTTTGCAGAGCTGGGAAGGGGTCCGGCTGCGGTTTATCGGCCGCAGGGTCAACGTTACCATTGAATACGGGTCGGAATTTGTATCACTGCGGAGCTGCGACGAGAGTGAGCGATGGCGCAGCGTGGCCCGGGAGCTGGCCGTGCAGGGCAAGGCTGGCTTTGGCGGAAGGCTGGCGTTTACAGCGGTCAACTCCCGCTATGTGGAGTGGCTCTGTGAGGAAAGCGCGGGGGTGCAGGAGAAGGAACGGCTCGTACATTGCGTTTTTGTGGCCTGCAACGACCTTGTGGACGTTCTTTCGTATGCCCTGCCCAAGGTAACTGTCGAGCCCCGGGACACCGACCGGACCGACCTGTGGAGCCTGGCCGAAACACTTTCTGCAAAAACACCCGACGCCGGGATAGCCGCGGCTGAATTACCTGCTGCCAAAGCCGAACCACCCGCGGCCGAACCCCTCGCCGCCAAAACATGATTCCCACAACCCAAACAACGACAAACGCCCTTTGACAAGGGTCAAAGGGCCGCGCGCCGCCCTTTTCGGGCCTGCTTGGAAGCTGCAAGGAAAGGAGACCCCATGAAAGACTGGTTTACCATCGACCAAATCGACGGATCCACCTGGTGCATCAGCGAGTACCGGCATTGGGAGGAGACCCACTGCTACCTGCTGAACGGCCGGAGCCGCAGCCTGCTCATCGACACCGGGCTTGGCATTGCGGATATCTCAAAACCGGTAGGGCGGCTGGCCGACCGGCCGGTGACGGCTGTGGCGACCCACATCCATTGGGACCACATCGGCGGCCACCGGTACTTCCCGGAGTTTTACGCCCACGAGGCCGAGCTGGACTGGCTGAACGGGGGCTTCCCGCTCCCGATCGGGACGGTGCGGGAGATGGTGCTGGACCGGTGCGACCCGCCGGAGGGCTTTGACGTGAGCCGGTACCAGCTTTTCCAGGGCCAGCCCGCCCGGCTGCTGGCCGACCATGACACCATCGACCTGGGCGGGCGGGTCATCGAGGCGCTGCACACGCCGGGGCATTCGCCCGGGCACCTCTGCTTTTGGGAGCCGGCGCGGGGCTACCTGTTTACCGGCGACCTTGTGTACAAGGACGTGCTGTTCGCCTACTACCCCTCCACCGACCCGGCCGCCTACCTCGCCTCGCTGGAAAAGATCGCCGCGCTGGGGGCAAAGCGGATCTTTCCGGCGCACCACTCGCTGGATGTCCAGCCCGAGCTGCCGGGCCGGATGCGGGACGCGCTGCGGCAGCTCAAGGCCGAGGGCCGGCTGCGCCACGGCACCGGGCAGCTCGATTACGGCGATTGGGGCATCTGGCTGTAAGGGCTGTAAGCATCGCTTGGCAAAGGCAGGCATGGCCTTGGGCATAAGCGGGATACGCCAAGGAGGCGACGCCTGTGCAGAACACGGCATTGCGTAAATTTTTACGATGGTTGGATGAAAAACGGGCATCCCGCGGCGATTCTCCGCAGCGGCGGCCCCCGGCCGGCGAGCCTTGTGCCGGGGACGGCAAAGGAGAATGCGGAACGAACGAGCCGATGACCAACGCGCTGGCGCAGAAGCTGATCCACAAGACCCTGGGGCCGATGATGAAGCGGGAGGGGTTTCTGCGCAAGGGGCGGGCGTATTATAAGCAGGTGGGGGACCTGATCTTTATATTGAAAACCGAGGCGGTGGGGGCGTATTTTTCCTCTGTCAGCAATTGGCCGTCCCATGCGTTTGCGGTGTATGACGGGATCTGGATCGACGGGATCAGCCCCGGGATTTTGGGGCGCTATCCCAAAAGGACCGATGGGGGAGGCTGCTATATCCCGGAGGGCTGGAACTGTGTGCATATCAACCATCAGGGCGACCCTCTGCGATACGGGATCCGCCGGCAGGCAGAGCATCCTTATCTCGAGAGCGCGGCCCGCTATGGGGTAACCCGCCTTCCGGAGCAAAAACGGAACGACCTTTGGGTCATGCCGGAGGAGCCGGAAGAGCAGGCCGCCCTTTTGCGGGAGCTGGCCGAACAGGTTCAGCGGCTGTTTTTGGACCGGTACCAGCAATATCTTGCGCCGGAGCAGCTCAAAACGCTGGTGGTAGACCTGCCCTATGCCTTCAACGTTCGGCGTGGTTATGTGGAGGGGGCGCCCTTTGCCAAAGGAAAGCTGCTTGGGAACATGGCGCACTATCTGAACTATGCGACCCTCTTTTACCAAAAGTATGGACCGGAGGAGCAGTACCGGTATTTTCTGGGGCGGTATGAAGAATGGGCCGCGGCAAGAGGGGAAACGGTGGCCGGCTGCTATTACTGCGGGTACGGCCGGCCCTTCCGGCTTGAAGGCCCGGCCTGACGGCGGGGCGGGCAAACGAGGTGTCCGGCCGTCAGGGGCCGCCAGGGGAGGTTTTGATGGAGATCGAATGCATTTGGGAGCACAACGGGGGCGACAGCCTGCTGTACGCCGGCAATCTTCCCGGGGCCTATGCCCGCGGCGCAAGCCGGGGCGAGGCGATGGACAAGATGGCGGCACAGGCGGCCGCGTATCTTGCCTGGAAGGGCGGGCCGGCCCCGCGGGGGCTGCGGCCGGTGATCGTGCAGGAGAAGGCGTCCGGGCTGGCCGTTTCGGACGCGGATTCGGACGTGCTTTTTGATACCGAGCGCGCCCCGCTCACGCCGGCGGAATATGAGCCGCTCAAGGAGCTTGCGCTGCGCTCGGCCGCGGATTTTCTGGCCCTGTATGAGGCCGTGCCGGACAAGGACAAAAGCTGCCTGCCGGCGCGCATCAGCTTTTATGGCCCGGTGCCCCGCACCGCGCGCGAGATGTACGAGCACACCAAAAATGTAAACAGCTATTATTTTGGCGAGATCGGCGTTGAGGCGGGCAACGAGGGGAGCATCTTAGAGAGCCGCCGGCGCGGCTTTGCTTTGCTGGAGCGGCAGCCGGGCTATCTGGCCGCCCCCGCGCGCACCGGCAGCTTTGGGGAGGAGTGGTCGCTGCGCAAGCTGCTGCGGCGGTTCATCTGGCACGACCGCATCCACGCCAGGGCGATGTGGCGGATGGCGCAAAAAACCTTTGGGGCGCCCATTGCAAACCCCTTTTGCTTTGAGCGGTAAAAAACATGAGACGGGAGGACGTGGGAATGGCGGAACTTTGCGGGATGGGCTGCTGCGCGAGCTGCAGTCGAAAAGAGGCGTGCGGCGGCTGCGAAGAGACCGGCGGCCGCCCTTTTGGCGGACCCTGCGCGGCGGCGCAGGCCATTGAGACGGGCGGGCAGGAGGGCCTTGCGACCTTAAAACGCGCGCTGGCGGCCGAGATCAACGCGCTGGGCATTCCCGGATTGAGGGTGCGGGAGCTGGCGCCGCTGAACGGGGACTATATCAACCTGGAATACCGGCTTGCGAACGGCAGCAGCATCAAGCTGCTGCGGGACGACGCGGTTTACCTCGCCGCGCAGGTCGAGCGGCCGGGCAGGGAACGCTGCTATGGGATCGCGGCGGACGAACGATATATCCTTGTGTGCGAATATGGCTGCGGCGGCAGCGAGCCGGAGATCGTGGCGTATCTGCGGCGGCGTCAGGAGGACGCGCCGGGGCAATGAGGTTCGAGATCAAGGCGATGGAAACGCCCGCGGAGATCGAGGGCAAGGGGTATGTGCACTGGAAAGGCTGGCAGGAGGCCTACCGCGGCCTGATAGACCCGGCCTATCTTGAAACGATGACCCTGGACGCCTGTGTGAAAAGGGCGTATGAATGGCGGGACGGCGTTCTTGTGGCAAAGGACGGGCCAAGGGTGGTGGGCTTTGCCGGGTACGGCCCCTACCGGGACGACGCCCTGCCCGGCGCGGGCGAGCTTTATGCCCTGTACGTTTTAAGGGACTATTACGGCAGGGGGGCCGGCCCCGCCCTGCTGGAAGCGGCGCTGGAGCAGCTTGCGGGCTATCCGCGGGTGGCGCTGTGGGTGCTCAGGGGCAACGGCCGCGCCATCCGCTTTTATCAAAAGCACGGCTTTGTGCCGGACGGCGCGGAGCAGAGCCTCACGCTTGGCCGGCCCGCCGCGGTGCTGCGGATGATCTGGACACGGCCGGCCGGGGGGTAAAAGGAGCCGCTGCCGACACGCCAAGGCCGATCCAGGGGGACGCTTTTGGGCCAATCTGGGGGCCTTGGCCCCCAGCCCCCCCTTGCGCCGCACGAACTATCGTGCGGCGGGAAAATGAAAACAGGCAGGGCAGGTGGGAAGCCACGAATGGGCATGTGACGGAAAAAGCCGGTGGTTGACAGGCCGCTGCCGACATGGGGGACGGTTTTCCACGACCCCATCCAGTAAAAAGCTAACAAAAAACCAAGCCCAGCCAAAAACTGTGCGTAAAAGATAGCTATATCAGAGGGAACAGCGCTTGGACGGCCCGCCAGCTAATCGTTCGCCAAGCGTTCTAAGACGCAAAAAAGAGGCGAGGTTGCAGCCCGAATATAAGAAATTTTCCACACGTGCTCGAAGCACATACATCTGTTCTCAAGGGCTGCGGATACCATGTTAGAAAGTGCGCGTTCTTCCCCGCAAACCGTCCCTCGGTCTTGTTTTCAGTATAGCACAGCGTTATTCACACCACAATGGGGTCATTCCCCATCTGTGCCGGAACGGGCATGGTTGTTAGCGTGAACCCAAAGTAGAAAACGCAAAGAAAAACAGCAACACAAACAAGCCCCCAGGCAGAGGCTAAGAGTAAAACAGAAAAGAAGCATCAGGCAGCAGCGCGGTACTCCGGGTCGTACAACTGGTCGCGTTCCAAAAGCCTGTAAATCAGGATAAGGATTTTGTGAGAAACCGCAATGATCGCCTTTTTCTTGCCAAGCCTCGCCTGATGTGACCAAAACCACGCATGGAACCTGCTTCCCCGCTTGCGCACAGCGATCCAGGCCACCTGGCACAGGATCACCTTGAGATAGGGGTTGCCGGGCAGGATACTTCGGGACTTCACCTTACCCGCGCTCTCATCGTTGCGCGGCACAAGCCCGGCCCAGGAAGCAAGATGGGCAGGCGTTGCGAAATGCGCCTGCGGCTGTGGGCCGATCTCGGCAAGGATCGCAGCCGCCGCAAGGGTGTCGATCCCGGGGACGGAATCCAGCAGTTCCATCTGCCGGGCGTAGGGGGAAAAAAGCAGTTCCATCTGCTGGTCAATCTCCGCCAGTTCACTGTCATCCGCTCCCAGCTTCTTCAGCAGGAGCTGCAGCAATGCTTGCTGAGCGGCTGTGAGCTCTCCGCATACGGCCTCGCAAACCACTTCGAGCGGCCGTTTCAGCCTGCGGCCCACGGCTTTCTGCACGTCCTCCGGGGTCAGCCTCCCGGTCTGAGCCAAGGTGTTCAGCAGATTGCGTCCGCTGACACAAAGCATATCGCTCAGCACACTGGACAGCAGAAAGCCGTGGGTTTGCAGAAACTTCTCAAGGCGGTTGATGTGGCGGTTTTTCTCCTGCACCAGGACGCGGCGCAGGCGGGAAAACTCCCGCAGGTCGCGGATGATTTTTTCAGGCACATAGCTGTGCTCCAGCAGCCCATGGCGCAGCAGGGTGGCGATCCACTCCGCGTCCTTCACATCGCTCTTGCGGCCGGGCAGGTTGCGCATATGGCGTGCGTTGACCACCATGAGGCAGCCGATCCCCGCCTGCCCCTCGATCGCCTCATACACCTTGCGCCAGTAGATGCCGGTGCTTTCCATGGCAACATGGTGGCATTCGTGTGTTTCCAGCCAGACCACCAGCCGGGCCAGCTCCCTGCGGCTGGTGCCAAACTGCTCACGATGCATGACCGGCTCCTCCAGCCAGCCCTTGATGATGCAGGCCTCGACCATCTCTTTATGAATGTCCAGCCCGCAGCAGCATTCCATGAGGACATCCATACCGGTCACCTCCCTTTTCACTGATTTGCAGGAAGGCAGCCTGATGATTTTCGTAGTTTAGCGTTCGCCCTCACCGGGGCACTCCTGTGTGCCGTGAGGCATGGTTGTTCTTTGCGTCGTTCGCCTTGCTGCCGACGAAAGTGATTTCAAATTGGCCCCAT
>CAJTVI010000070.1 GCA_910579545.1 uncultured Oscillospiraceae bacterium
CCAGCCGGACGACGCCGCGCCCCCCGCCGGGAGCGGCACCGCCCCCGGCGAACCCCCAGCCGCCTCCGCGCCCGACGCCCCGCCGGCCCAGAGCGGGGCCGAAAGCGGCCCCGCATCCTCGGCCGCGCCCCCGGCCTCCCAGCCTGAAGAAACGCCCGCCGTACCCAGCGCCCCGCCTGCCGAAGCGCCGGAAGGGGCGGGAACCATCATCTCGGCCCATTACCAGCAGGGCAGCGGCGAGGGGTATGTGGCCTGCGGGGCGGCCAGCATCAAAAACTGCACCGCCCTTTCGGACGCCGAGGTGGCCGGCATTATTGCCGGGGGGCTGCCCTTTGCGGTGGAGGTGGGCAGCGAGGAGCCGCAGGTGCTCATCATGCACACCCACGCCACCGAGACCTACGAGCTGGCCGACAATGGCTGGTACGACCCCGCCTTCAGCTGCCGCAGCACCGACACCGCGGTGAACATGGCGGCGGTGGGCGGGCGGATCGCCCAGCGGCTGGACGAGGCGGGCATCTGCACCCTGCAGGACACCACCCTGCACGACTACCCCAGCTACAACGGCAGCTACGCCAAATCGGCCGAGACCGTGCGCTGGTATCTGGAGCAGTACCCCAGCATCAAGGTGGTGCTGGACGTCCACCGGGACGCCATCGAGCAGCCGGACGGCACCCGGGTCAAGCCGCTGGCCGAGATCGGCGGCCGGCCCTGCGCCCAGGTGATGATCATCTGCGGGGCGGACCGGGGCGGCAACCTGCCCAATTTCCGCGAGAACCTGCGGTTTGCCGCCGCCTGGCAGAACGCGATGGAGAGCCGGTTCCCCGGCCTGACCCGCCCGGTGCTTTTCGACTACCGCTACTATAACCAGGACCTCACCACCGGCAGCCTGCTCATCGAGGTGGGCGGCCACGCCAACACGCTGGACGAAGCCCTCTATGCCGGCGATCTGGTGGGCGAGGCGCTGGCCGGCCTGTTCACCACAGGGCAGTAGCCCCGCACCCCCGCCCGCCCGCCGCGATTTGACGGCCGGGCGGGTTTTGCCTTATAATTTACCTATAAAATGGGCGGCCCCGGGCGGGGGGATAAAAAGCCGCAAAACCGCTGCCGGGCCCCAAAAGGAGCGCTGCAATGAGCAAGGTATGTGTTTTTCTGGCCGATGGTTTTGAGGAGTGCGAGGGGCTTATCACGGTGGATATCCTGCGCCGGGCGGGGGCCGAGGTCACCATGGCCTCCATCACCGGCAAAACGCAGGTCACCGGCAGCCACCGCATCCCCATAACGGCGGACGCGCTGGCCGAGACCCTTTCGCTGGACGGGTTCGACCTTCTTGTGCTGCCCGGCGGCATGCCCGGCACCACCCATCTGGGCGAATCCGCCCTGGTCACCGGGGCGGTGCAGCAGTTTGTGCGCCAGGGCAAGCGGGTGGCCGCCATCTGTGCCGCCCCCAGCGTGCTGGGGGCCCTGGGGCTGCTCAGGGGCAAAAAGGCCACCTGCTACCCCGGCTTTGAGGAGGCGCTGGAGGGGGCCGAAATCACCGGGGCCGAGGCGGTCACCGACGGCCTTATCACCACCGGGCAGGGGCTTGGCGCGGCCATCCCCTTCGCGCTTGAGCTGACCGCCCTGCTGGAGGGGCCCCAAAAGGCGCAAAAGGTGCGGCAGGGCATCGTTTACCAGCACTAAACCGCCGGTTTCGGGCGCGAAACGGCCGTTTGGCGGCAATTTTGCGCCCGGCGGCGGTTGCCATGCCCTTTTTTATCGCGTATAATAAACAATAGGATGGATGTGTTGCGCGGCGGTTTTTTAAAACCGGGCCCGCGGCCCTGCGCCGTCGCCCCACGTTTTGCCCCGCCGCCGGAGCGGCTTATAGAACCGCCGCCAAAGCGGCGGTGAGATAAGAAAACAAAGGCTCCGAATAAAATTTAAATCCATCGGCCACTCGCTGGGCGGCTGCAGCCGCAAGGAAGGGAAGCGAGGGAATACTTGGTGTATTCCAAGCTTTCCTGACGCAGCGGATGCGGCTGACCAGTAGAATGGACGGCTTTGTTTTCTTACCAAACCACCGCTAATGAAGGAGGAGCCTTTTATGCTGAATATCCCGTTTACCAAGATGCAGGGCGCGGGCAATGATTTTATCATCATCGACAACCGCGAACTGCGCATCCCGCTCAACCTGTTTGCCAAGCTGGCAAAGCAGGCCTGCGCCCGCCATGTCTCGCTGGGGGCAGACGGCCTGATGGTAGCCGACTGGCCCGAGCACGGCGGCGACCTCAAGCTGGTCTATTTTAACGGGGACGGCAGCCTCAGCGAGATGTGCGGCAACGGCGCGCGCTGCATCGGGCGGTTTGGCTACGAGCGGTTTGCCCAAAAGGGGCGCATCACCATCGAGGCCACCAGCGGCGACGTCTATGCCTGGCGGCTGAGCGAGCGGGAATACCGCATCTGCCTCAACGAGCCCAGCCGGCTGGAGGTGGATTTCCCCCTTTTGCTGGACGGCGCCATCGTCAGCTGCGCCTATGTGGAGCTGGGCGACCCCGGCCTGCCCCACGCCGTGCTGCTGCGGGACGACTTAGAGGGCATGGACTACCGCGCCGAGCTCACCGACGTTGCCCGCAAGCTGCGCAACCACGCCCAGTTCCCCAAGGGGGCCAACATCAACTTCTGCCAGGTGCTCGCGCCGGACCACCTGCTCATCCGCACCTACGAGCGCGGGGTCGAGGACTTTACCCTCGCCTGCGGCACCGGCTCGGCCAGCTCGGTGGCGGCGCTGCAGGCCACCGGCAAGCTGGCCCGCGGCCCGGTGCGTGTCTCGAACCCCGGCGACGACCTGATCGTCGAGCCGGTCTGGACCGATGACAAGGTCACCGAGCTGTTTGTCACCGGCCCCACCAACATGGTGGCGGACGGCACCCTCACCGACGAGGACATCCAGCTTGAGTAACCCCGTCCCGGCCCGGGCGCGGGGGCTCAGCGGCGCGGCCCTCAAGGGGCTGGCCGTCCTCAGCATGACCATCGACCACGCCGCCGCCGTGCTGCTGCAAAACGGCGCGGCCTGCGCGGGGCGCCCGGCGCTGGCCGGGCTCTATCTGGCCTGCCGGGGGGTCGGCCGGCTGGCCTTCCCCATCTTCTGCTTTTTGCTGGCCCAAGGCTTTGTACATACCGCCAGCCGCCGGGCATACGCCTGGCGGCTGGCGGTGTTTGCTCTTGCCAGCGAGGCGGTGTTTGACCTCGCCATCTTTGGCACGCCCTGGTATCCGGGCTACCAAAACGTCTTTTTTACCCTGCTGCTGGGGCTCTTGGCCCTCTGGTCCCTGCACGCGCCAAACCCGGCGCTGCATTGGGTCGGGCCGCCCGCCTGCGTGCTGGCGGCCGGGTGGCTGCACACCGACTACGGCAGCTATGGGGTGCTGCTGATCCTTGCCCTCTCGCTTTGGCGCAAAAACCGCCCGGCCGCCCTGGCGCTGGCCGCGGCGGCGGTGCTGCTGCACTGCGCCTGGAACAGCTATTGGCCGGGGGCGGCGGCGCTGTTTGCCTTGCTGCCCATCGCGGCCTACAACGGGGCGCGGGGACGCGCGCTGCCCAAATACGCCTTTTACCTCTATTACCCGCTGCACCTGCTGGCCCTCTGCCTTTTGCGCCGGGCGCTGGGGCTGGGGTAGGGGCCTGCCCGGCGGGGCGCTTTTGGGCGTTTGAAAAAAAAACCCTGCGTAAAAACCAAAACACCGGCGTGTTCGGATTGGGCTGTTTACAAGCCCATACCGGAACGCCGGTGGTTTTTTGTATGGCATCATTGGACAAAGGGCAGGCGCGGTTTTGGGGGCAGGGCGGCAAAAACCAAACAGGCGGGCCCCGCCCTAAGGGCTATGCGTTATGTGTGCCCGGGGCGCTGTCCAGATTCTTTTGCACATGGTCCAGCAGGGCCTGGTAGCTCTCCTCGCTCAAATCGTGCTCGATCTTGCAGGCGTCGGCCGCCGCGATCCCCTCGGGCACTCCCAGCTGCACAAAAAAGGCGGTCAGCAGCTTGTGGCGGGCATAGATGCGCTGCGCAATGGCCCGGCCGGCGTCGGTCAGCCGCAGCAGGCCGTTTTCGTCCATCTGGATGTAGCCGTTTTCCCGCAGCTTTTTCATGGCCACGCTCACGCTGGCCTTGCTGAAGCCCAGCTCGGCCGCCACCTCCACCGAGCGCGCCCGGCCCGACCGCTCCTGCAGGATCAGGATGGCCTCCAGATAATCCTCCGCCGATTTTTGGATCTTCATCTCCGCGCCCTCCCCATCTGCCGTGCCGGGCCGCCGCAGGGGGCCCCGGCATCGTCTTCTTATCCCAAAGGGTAGCACAAAACCGCCGGTTTGACAAGCTGGGCGGCCTAGAGACCCTGTTCAGGCTTTCAGGTGCACGATCCCCGCCAAACCCCGGCAAAAATTTTTTTGCAAACCCGCTTGACAAATGTGGTTAGTTATTGTAAACTAACTATCGCAAGGTTAGCAGTAACTAACCGGCGGCCCGCCCCATGCGCCCGCGCCCCGGCCAAAGGGGGTGCAGCCTGGCCAAAGGGGGCGCAGCCTGCGGCGAAATGCAGAGGCTTGCAGGGGGATACCTCCCCGGCCTGCGGGAGTGGCTTGCGGGGATGGGGGGCGGGGCGGCCTGCGGGCGCGGCTTTTGGCTGCCGACCGTTCCGGCCCCGCATCCTTTGCAGGCAAACCCCGGCTTGGGGGCCTGCCAAAACCGCGCGGCGCAAAGCAGCATGGCAAAGCGGCCAGTTTGTAAGGAGGGAGAGCATGATGCCCTTAACAATGGCAAAACCGGGCGAGACGGTGGTGATCCGCAGGATCACCGGCCGGGACGAGACCCGCCGGCGTCTGGCCGAGCTGGGCTTTGTGGTGGACGGCGCGGTCACGGTGGTCAGCGAGGCGGCCGGCAATCTGATCCTGCAGGTAAAGGAGAGCCGGGTCGCGCTGGACAAACCCCTGGCCTGCCGGGTGCAGTTTTAGCCCGGGGCCGGGCCGGATGGCAGGCACAAGCGCCCGCGGCGCACCCATCGCTGTTGGCGTGCCGCGATGGGTGGCCTGACAGCAGGCTGCCCCTTGCAGCCCTTGGCAAAACCCGGCGAACGCCGGATTTGCATACAGCCCAAAAAGGAGGGATCGGCATGAAGACATTGAAGGACGCTAAGGTAGGGGAGACTGTCCAGGTGCTGCGGCTGCACGGCGAGGGGCCGGTGCGGCGGCGGATCATGGACATGGGCATCACCAAAGGGGTGCGGCTGCATCTGCGCAAGGTAGCCCCGCTGGGCGACCCCATCGAACTGAATGTGCGCGGCTACGAACTGAGCCTGCGCCGGGCGGACGCCGAAATGATCGAGATCCAGTAGCCCGGCCCGCGCTGCGACCCAAAAGCACGGCCGCCCGGCTGCACCCATCGCGACCTAAAAGTGTTGATTTACACAGCAGTTAGTTTTTATTAACTAACTGCTAAAACAACAGCTGGTGTGCTGCCCAGCATAAATACGAGGAGGGATTTTGTATGAGCCTGACCATTGCGCTTGCCGGCAACCCCAACTGCGGCAAGACCACCCTGTTCAACGACCTCACCGGCTCGGCCCAGTATGTGGGCAACTGGCCGGGGGTCACGGTGGAAAAAAAGGAGGGCCGGCTGCGGGGCCACAAGGAGGTCCTGATCCAGGACCTGCCCGGCATCTACTCGCTCAGCCCCTACACCTTAGAGGAGGTGGTGGCCCGCGGGTATCTGGTGCGCCAAAGGCCGGACGCCATCATCAACATCCTGGACGGCACCAACATCGAGCGCAGCCTCTACCTCACCACTCAGCTGATCGAACTGGGCATCCCGGTGGTGGTGGCGGTCAACATGATCGACCTGGTGCGCAAAAATGGGGACGTCATCGACCTCGCAAAGCTGGGGCAGGAGCTGGGCTGCACCGTGCTCGGGATGAGCGCCCTCAAGGGCGAGGGCGGCATGGCCGTGGCCGAAGAGGCCATCCGGCAGGCCGCCGCGGGCAAAGCCGGCGAGCACCCGCATGTGTTTACCGGCAGCGCGGAGCACGCGCTGGCCCATATCGAGGAACCGGTGTCGGATAAGGCCGGGCCGGGCAGCCTGCGCTGGTACGCCATCAAGCTGTTTGAGCGGGACGAAAAGGCCGCGGCCGAGCTGGGGCTGGACGCCGCCCTGGCCGCCCATCTGGAGCAGCATATCCAGGACTGCGAAAAGGAGCTGGAGGACGACGCCGAGAGCATCATCACCAACCAGCGGTACGCCTACATCAGCCGGGTGGTGGAGCGCTGCGTGCGCAAAAAGGCCCCCCAATACAGCCTTTCCGCCTCGGACAAGATCGACCGCATCGTTACCAACCGCATCGCGGCGCTGCCCATCTTCGTGGCGGTGATGTTTTTGGTCTACTGGGTCTCGATGGGCCCCTTCGGCAGCTTTTTGACCGACTGGACCAACGACGTGCTGGGCGGCGAGTGGCTGCAGGGCGGCACGGCGGCCCTCCTGGAAGGCTGGGGCGTGGCCGATTGGCTGGTGGGCCTCATCGCGGACGGCATCATGGCCGGGGTGGGCGCGGTGCTGGGCTTTGTGCCCCAGATGCTGGTGCTGTTTTTGATGCTCTCGGTGCTGGAGGACCTGGGCTACATGGCCCGCATCGCCTTTATCCTGGACCGCATTTTCCGGCGGTTCGGGCTCTCGGGCAAGAGCTTTATCCCCATGCTCATCGGCTCGGGCTGCGGGGTGCCGGGGGTCATGGCCTCCCGCACCATCGAGAACGACCGGGACCGCAAGATGACCATCATGACCACCTGCTTTATCCCCTGCGGCGCAAAGATGCCCATCATCGGGCTGTTTGCGGGCGCGCTGTTCGGGGGCAGCAGCCTGGTGGCCCTCAGCGCCTACTTTGCGGGGGTGGCGGCCATCGTGCTCAGCGGCATCCTGCTCAAAAAGTGCCGGGCCTTTGCGGGTGAGGTCGCCCCCTTTGTGATGGAGTTGCCCGCCTACCACCTGCCCAGCGGCAAAAACGTGCTGCACGCCACCTGGGAGCGGGGCTGGAGCTTTATCAAGCGGGCCGGCACGGTCATTCTGGCCTCCTCGGTGATCCTCTGGTTTTTGCAGGGCTTTGGCTTTGGCGAGGCCGGCTTTGGCATGGTGGAGGACAACAACTCCAGCCTGCTGGCCTCGGTCGGCGGGGCGGTCGCCTTTCTCTTTGCGCCGCTCGGCTTCGGCGACTGGCAGTCCGCCGTGGCCACCGTTACCGGCCTTATCGCCAAGGAGAACGTGGTCAACACCTTTGGGGTGCTCTTCCATGTCGGCGGGGAGGCGGCCGAGGACGACGCGGGCCTCTGGGCGGCGGTGGCGCTGCACTACACCCAGCTTTCGGCCTACAGCTTTATGCTCTTTAACCTGCTCTGCGCCCCCTGCTTTGCGGCCATGGGCGCCATCCGGCGGGAGATGAACAACGGCAGGTGGACCGCCGCCGCCATCGGCTATATGTGCGCCTTTGCCTACGGCGCCTCGCTGGCGGTCTACCAGCTGGGCGGGCTGGTCACCGGCGAGTGCGGCTTTGGCCCCGGCACCCTGGCCGCCCTGGCGGTGCTGGCCGGCTTTGTCTGGCTGCTGGTCCGCCCGGCCCAAACCGGCGCGGTGCGCAGCCAGGGCCGGCTGGCCGCCGCCGCGCAGTAAGCCCGGCGGGACGCGGCAAAGGCCCGCCCTCCCGGCGGCCAGGCGGCCGGCAAAACCGCCCCCGCTTTCCCCGCGGCCCGGCGGCCGGCAAGGGCCTCCCATGCCCATGCCCCGCTCAATAAACCATCGAAAGGAGTGTCTCTTGTGAACCTGCCAACCTGTTTGGTGCTGCTGGCGCTGCTGGCCGCGCTGGGGGCCATCGCGGCGTCTGGCGTGCGGGCCCGCAAAAAGGGCGGGGGCGGCTGTGGCTGCGGCTGCGCAAACTGCCCCGGCGCCCCTCTCTGCCACCCGCAAAAGCGCTGACCGACCCCGCAAAAGGGCGCAAAACCGCCAAAAATTTCCGTTGCCGGGCAGTTTCTTTGGCAAAGCGCACAAAATAAGCGGCATTTGCTTGACAATCTGCCCAAACCGGCCTATACTTGCGGCATCGAAAGCAAAGGTGCTGATGGCTCCCGGGAGCCGTCGGCGCCTTTTGTGTTTCGGGATGCAAAAGCCGGAGCCATGGGGCCTGCCGCAAGGACGCGGCCGCCGCACGGGTTCCGGCGCTTTTACTTTTGCGAGGAGGGAACGGAAATGTACTCATCGGTCGATACCATCTGGGTGCTGCTGGGCGCGGCGCTGGTATTTTTTATGCAGGCGGGCTTTGCCATGGTGGAAACCGGCCTTACCCGGGCCAAAAACGCGGGCAACATCATCATGAAAAACCTCATGGATTTCTGCATCGGCACCCCCTGCTTCTGGATCGTGGGCTTTGGGCTGATGTTTGCGGGCAGCGGCCCGCTCATCGGCGGGCTGGACCCCTTCATCCGGGGCGATTACAGCGCCAGCTACCCCACCTGGGCCTTTGTTATCTTCCAAACCGTCTTTTGCGCCACCGCGGCCACCATCGTCTCGGGGGCCATGGCCGAGCGCACCAAGTTCAGCGCCTACTGCCTGTACAGCGGGCTCATCAGCCTGCTGGTCTACCCCATCTCGGGCCACTGGATCTGGGGCGGGGGCTGGCTGGCCCAGCTGGGCTTCCATGATTTTGCCGGCTCCACCGCCGTGCACATGGTGGGCGGGGTGGCCGCCGCGGTGGGCGCGGCCATCCTTGGCCCCCGCATCGGCAAATACACGCCGCAGGGCAAGCCCAACGCCATCCCCGGCCACAGCCTCACCCTGGCCGCCCTGGGCTGCTTTATCCTCTGGTTCTGCTGGTTCGGCTTCAACGGCTGCTCCACCGTCTCGATGACCGGCGACGAGGCCATCGTTTCGGCCTCCCTCATCTTTGTCAACACCAACCTGGCCGCGGCGGTGGCCACCTGCGTGACCATGGCGTTCACCTGGGTGCGGTACAAAAAGCCGGATGTCTCCATGAGCCTCAACGGCTCGCTGGCCGGCCTTGTGGCCATCACGGCCGGGTGCGACCTGGTCAGCCCGGTGGGCGCGGCGGTCATCGGTATTGCGGCCGGCCTGCTGGTGGTACTCGCGGTGGAATTTTTCGACAAGGTCGTCAAGATCGACGACCCGGTGGGCGCCATCAGCGTGCACGGGGTCTGCGGCGCCGCCGGCACCCTGCTCACCGGCCTGCTCTCGGTGGACCAGGGGGCCTTCTACGGCCACGGCTTCGGCTTCTTTGGGGTGCAGTGCCTCGGGGTGGCCTCGGTGATCGCCTGGGTGCTGGTGATGATGCTGATCATCTTTACCCTCATCAAAAAGACGGTGGGCCTGCGGGTCACCGAGCAGGAGGAGCTGGACGGCCTGGACGTCCACGAGCACGGCCTTGTCTCCTCGTATGCCGACTTTATGCCGGTGCTCACCGCCAACGAGAACACCAGCATCGGGGCCCAAAGCTACGCTGAGGCCACCAGCGCGGCCAGAGATGCGGCGGTGCCGGTGGTGCAGACGGCGGCAGTTACGCAAACCGGTCCCGCGGCCCCCGCCATGCACAAGGTGGTCATCCTTTTGCGCAAAAACCGCTTTGAACCGCTCAAAAAAGCCCTCAACGCGCTGGGCGTTTCGGGCATGACGGTCACCCAGGTCATGGGCTGCGGCCTGCAAAAGGGCGCGGGCGAATTCTACCGCGGGGTCGAGATGGACGTCAACCTCCTGCCCAAGATCAAGGTGGAGGTGGTCATCAGCAAGCTCAGTGTGCAGCAGGTGGTGGACGCCGCCAAACAGGCGCTCTACACCGGCCACATCGGGGACGGCAAGATCTTTGTCTACGACGTGGCGCGGGTGGTCAAGGTGCGCACCGGCGAGGAAAACTACGACGCTCTGCAGGACCTCGAGCCCTGACCCCCGGGCCATTTACAAGGCCTCCCAGGCATCGCTTGGCAAGGGCGGGCAGATTCCCCCTTGTAAAACGATGCGATCCCCTTTTTTGGCCCCCGGCCGCCCGCATTTTGCGCCCGGCCGGGGGCTTTTTGTCCGCGTGGGCTCATCCGTTCAGCTCAAGGCTGTCCACCCAAGTTTGCACGTCCTCAAAGGATGCCCCGCCGCCAAACCGCCGCCCCTCCAGCCAGACTGCGCCGCCGGCCAGCTCCTGCAGGTTTGCCGCGCTGGATCCCAGCGGGCTGCTGCCGGAGGTGCAAAAAGGGATAATGGTTTTGTCGGCAAAATCGTAGCTTTCCAAAAAGGTGCACAGGATCCTCGGCGCTTCGCCCCACCAGATGGGGTAGCCCAAAAAGATCACCTCGTACTGCCCCATATCCTCCACCCCGCCGGAAATGGCGGGCCGGGCGTCGGGGTCGTTCATCTCCCGGCTGGAGCGGCTTTCGGGGTCGTTGTAGTTCAGGTCATCGTCGGTGTAGGGGGTCTCCGGTACGATCTCATAGAGGTCGGCGTCCAGCAGCCCGTTCAAATGGTTTGCGATGTTTTGCGTGTTGTGGGTGGCGGAAAAATAGGCGATGAGGATCCGCCGCCCATCGCCGCCCGGTTCCGGGGCTTCTTCTTCCGGCGGCGCGGAAGGCTCCGGCTGGCTGGCCGGGGATGCCTGCGGCGCCGCAAGGGAGGACGCCCCGCTGCCCGGCGCGGGGGCGGGGCCCTCCCGCCCGGGCGAACCGCCGCAGGCGGCGAGGGTGAGCAGAAGGGTCAGTGCCCAAAACAGGCAAATGATCCGTTTCATCCGGCGCACCCCCTTATCCCAGCAGCCGGGCGGCCCAGGCGGCAAGCGCTTCCTTGGTCTGCCGCCCGTTCAGCAGCCCGCCCTCCCGGATCACCGCGCCGGGGGCGCTGGCTTTCAGATCAGCGGCAGTCCTGCCAAAACCGCTGCCGCCGGAGGTGGCAAACAGGAGGATGGTCTTGACGGTAAAGTCATAGCTCTCCAAAAAGCTGTTGATGATGGTGGGGGCGGTGTACCACCAGATGGGGAAGCCCAGGAAGATGGTATCGCAGCCCTCAATGTGGGCGTCATGGTCCGCCAGCGGCGGGCGGAAAGCCTTGTCCCGCATCTCCACGCTGCTGCGGGAGTTTTTGTTGGTCCAGTCGAGGTCGGCGCGGGTATAGGGCGTCCGGGGCCGGATCTCGTAAAGGTCAGCGCCGGCCGCCTCGGCCAGCGTTTTGGCCACGGCGGCCGTGACCCCGCTGGCCGAAAAATATGCGACTAATTGCTTGCTCATAAAAATTTCTCCTTTGGTCTGTTTGAAAAAATTGTATACCAGCCGGATCGAAATAGCAAATATCTATACTGAATAGTTTTTTATAGCGTTCGGGTATGGATATGCCCTGCAAAGCGCAGCTGCCTTTTCAAACATCCGGCAAAAACCAGCCGGCGGGATGCGCCAGGCCCCTCCCGATTCCCTATTTTCGGCCCCCGGCCGCCCGCATTTTGCGGGCGGCCGGGGGCTTTTCGCGCCCCGGGGCACCCCGCGCCCCGGCGGCACATACGATGGGATACGGGCGGCTGTGGCCGCCCTCATCAGGAAAGGAGAAGAACCATCCATGTTACAGCTTGCGATCGCCAGCGTGCCGATGCAGCCCTTCCGGGGGGTCTATAACCCGGCCGAGGGCTGGCCGCGAGGCACCATTTTTGCCGAACTGGAGCTGCCCTTTACCGCCGTGCCGGGCGGCTGCCCGCAGCCGCAGCAAGACCCGCCCTGCACCCTCAGCGCCATGCAGTTTGCGCTGTATGAGCTGCGCCTGTTTTTGGATACCCACCCCGCCGACGAGGCCGCCCGGGCCAGCTACCGCCATCTTGCCGCCCGCATTGCCGAGCAGCTTGGCCAAAACCCGCCCTGCATGCAGGAAAACGGCCCCTGGGACTGGGCCGCGGCCCCGCTGCCCTGGCAGAACGAGGAGGAATGAGCCATGTGGAACTACGAAAAACGCCTTGAATACCCCGTGCGCATCAAGCGCCCGGACGCCCGCGCGGCCAAGGTCATCATCAGCCAGTACGGCGGACCGGACGGCGAACTGGGCGCCAGCCTGCGCTACCTCAGCCAGCGCTACACCATGCCCAGCCGGCAGGCGGCCGGCCTGCTCACCGACATCGGCACCGAGGAGCTGGCCCATTTTGAGATGATCGGCGCCATTGTGCGCCAGCTCACCAAGGGCCTTTCGGCCGAGGAGATCAAGGCCCAGGGCATGGCGGATTACTTTGTGGACCACACCGGCGGCATCTGGCCCCAGGCGGCCAGCGGCACCCCCTACAACGCCATCAGCTTTGCCAGCAAGGGGGACGCCATCACCGACCTGCACGAGGACATGGCCGCCGATGGGGCGACCATACAAGAACAACATGGCTGGAAACCGTTGAAAACACTGGATTGTTAGTAGGACAAGCCTTTTCCGGCGGCGATGGTGTAAAGACAACCTGTTAAAATTTGCGATGGGACAAGCTGTTTCCAATCCAATTTTTGGGAGAAAATGCATTACAATGAAAATCAAGTTGCGGAGCAGATATATTAGAACCAAATAAAGAGCAACGGAGAACGTATGCAAGCGTTCTCCGTTTCCTTATGTCTCCCCGCCGGGAAAAACTAAAACTGTCTGATACCCATTTTGCGGCTCACTAAGAATTTCCATGGTTCCGTGATGCGCCTCAACAATTTGACGGACCAACAGAACACCTAAGCCGTGTCTCAGGTTCAATCTTTCATCGGTGCTTTCCAAATGATGCGCTGTTGCTCTTAATTTCTCCAGCTTCTCAGCGGACACGCCTATGCCGTCATCTGATACCATGGTGGTTATACCGGTTTCATTTCGCGCTACGGAAACAGAAATCACGCACCCTTTTGGATTATGAATGACGCTGTTCTGAATCAAATTATACAGCGCACGTTTCAGCAGAGCCTCATCTCCCATGATGGACGCTGTTTCACTCTCCTGGCTGGAATCGAACACAATTTGATACCGCGCCTCTAACCCGCCGTC
>CAJTVI010000071.1 GCA_910579545.1 uncultured Oscillospiraceae bacterium
CGCAGCCGCGCCGGCGATCCTTACCCGGCCATTGCCCGCGTTTGCGGGGCCGCGCAACAAGGACACGGTGATCGCGATCGGCGCGTCCACGGGCGGGACCGAGGCGACGGTGGCGGTGGTAAAGAACCTGCCGGCCAACACGCCGGGGATCGTGATCGTGCAGCACATGCCGCCGGTGTTTACCAGCATGTATGCGCAGCGGCTGAACCGCATCTGCAACATGCGGGCGGTGGAGGCCACCGACATGGAGCGGGTGGAGCAGGGCAAGATCATTATTGGCGCGGGCGAGTATCATTTGCGGCTTGCGCGGGACGCGCAGGGGTATTATGTGACCAGCCGGCCGGGCGAAAAGGTGAGCGGGCACTGCCCCTCGGTGGACGTGCTGTTTGATTCGGTGGCACAGACGGCCGGGGCCAACGCGGTGGGCGTTATTTTAACCGGCATGGGCGCGGACGGGGCGCAGGGTCTTTTGAAGATGCGCCGGCGCGGCGCGTATACCATTGGGCAGGATCAGGAGACCTGCGTGGTGTATGGCATGCCCTGCGTTGCCTACGAGAACGGCGCGGTGCAAAAACAGCTGCCGCTGGATTCCATCGCGGCCGATATCCTCAACTACGTGGGCCGCTGAGGGCAGGTTGTTGCGTCCGGGGAACGTTTTAGGCTAAATCCAGGGGGGCGCGCCCCCCTGGACCCCCATTATAGGCCAATCTGGGGCAAGGTGAATTGCCGCAAAGCGGCAAGAGAAGGTGCCCTGGGGCAGGCACGCCCCCCAGACCCCCATTTCGCCATCCGAAAATATTGGATGGCGAAAAAAATATGGATGGGGAAAAGGCCGGAATCAGCTTTATTTATTATAATGTTTCTGAAAAAATAAACGCAAAAGCAAGAAAAGCTGGGTGTCCATTATGAAAAAGAAATTTGTTAAGGTTCTCGCATGTGTCCTTATCACAGCTCTCGCTTTGTCCATCACTGGCAGTATCGCTTTTGCAGATGAGCCTGATACCGAAGGCGAAGGCGGTGACACGGGTTCTGGCGATACGAGCTCAGATGGTTCGTTCAACTTTGGCAGTTTCTGGGATATGGCCGGCTTTACACCTGAAGAGCCTGCTGCCGCCCCTGAAGCACCTGCTGCCCCTGAAGCACCTGCTGCCCCTGAAACGCCCGCCGCTGCTCCTGAAGCACCTGCTGCCCCTGAAACGCCCGCCGCGGTCCCTGAAGCACCTGCGGCAGCCCCTGAAGCACCTGCGGCAGCCCCTGAAGCGCCCGCCGCCCCTGAGGAACCTGCCGCTGAAGCAGCTGTCAATGCTCCTGTTCAGGCTTACAGCGTCCAAACCCGCAGTGCGAAAGCTCCCAGTTCCGCTAAAACCAAAACCAGCTCCAACGGTGCATTCAACCTTGGCGATTTCTGGACGATTGGGCGTTTTAACTTGGGTTCGTTCTGGGACATGATGGAATGGACCGCCGATAAACCCAAAGAGCCCGAGAAGGAGCCCGAGTATGTTACAGTGTCCACTTACTACTGTAACTGCAGCGCTTGCTTCCATACAACTGATTACAACGCCTTGAAACAGCATATGTTCCAGCATGTTCTCAAGGGCGAGCGCAACAGTTACCATACTGTTGTTGAAAAGGTTTTGAATCAGTAATCACAATCAAATAATTACAACCGCAGCAGTGGGGACGTCTGTCCTCACTGCTGTTTTTTGTTTAGCTAAAGCACCAACAAAAAATCCGCCCCATGCAAATTGCATGGGGCATAACGGGGGTCTGGGGGCCATGGCCCCCAGATCGGCCCTGTAACGGGGGTCTGCGGGATGTATCCCCCAGATCGGCCTGTAATGGGGGTCCAGGGGGGCGCGCCCCCCTGGATCGGCTGTTCAGCCTACAAGGTCCACTCGCCCTGGTTTGCCGACTTGATGAGCATGCTGCCGTCGGCCGTATTAAAAAACAGGGTACGGCCAAAGTTTTTGCCGGTATCGTCGGCAATGATGGGGATCCCCAGCTTGTGCAGGGTATCCTTGACCGCGCGGGCATTGCGGTCGCCCACATTAGACAGCGACGCGTTGTTGACCGCGCTGAACATCTGGGCCCCGCCCGCGATCTTCGCCTTGAGGAAGGCCCTGCGCGCGCCCGCAAGCTCCAACTTGCGCACCAGGAGCGGAATGGCGCTGTCCGCAAAACGGTATGGGTTTTTGGTCGGCCCGGCCTGGGTGGTACTGTCCGGCAGGAGGATGTGGGACAGCCCCCCGATCTTGTGCTGGGCGTCGTACAAACAGATGCCCACGCAGGAGCCCAGCGCAAAGGTTACCAAAACATCCGGCGCGCGGCCAACATTCATGTCGGAAATCCCGACCTTAATGGTATTGCTCACAACTCGATCCCCAATGCAGTCATAGTTTTTTCCAAGGATTCAACATCCGGCAGCAGCAGCACATGGTTGGCCGTGTGGGTATCCTGCCCATTGAACTCGCCCTCGATCAGGATGATCTTGTCGCTGATGTTGGCGTAATGGATGGCCGGCACGCTTAAAATAGCCCCAAGCATGTCGATGCAGAGGTCCGGCACGGTCAGGTCGATGCGCATACCGGTCATGGAAGCGATGGCGTTTACATACGAGGCCGCCATGATATTTGCCAATTCCTTAAACGCCGACAGCGCCACCTCGTCCAGTTCGGAAAACCCGGTAAACTCGGTACCCATAAGGGTATTGAGGGTCATGCAGGCAAATTCCTTTTCCAAAAGGAACATGATCATGCCCTCAAAATCGCCCTCCAGCTGGATCATCAGGCCCACGATCATGGTCTCCGGCCCGCCCAGCCGCTCGGTGGCGTCCTCATAATCCAGGATCCGCACCACCGGCACCGAGATATCGATGGGGGTCATCAGCATATCCGCCAGCGAGGTGGCCGCGTTGCCCGCGCCGATATTCCCGATCTCCTTGAGCACGTCCAGCTGGATCTCATTCAGGTCGTCGTAATCCTTAATGGCCATTGCGTCTCCTCACTTTACCTTAAATTATTGGCAAGCTCCTCGATCTGGTCCGCCGTCTGCACCACCCGTGCGCTGAGCTGGTACGCCCGCTGGGTCACGATCATGTTGGTCATCTCGTCCGCCAGCTGTACCCCGGACCCCTCCAGCGCCTGCTCCCGGATGATCACGTCGGTGTTGACCACCGGCTCGCCCGAACGCGCGGTCTGCCGGAAGGAGGTGCCGTTGACGTTTTCGAGCTCATAGGGGTTATCGAACCGGAATACGCTCAGCCGCTGGGGCAGGCCGGTCAAATCAAAGGTGCCGTTCTCCATCCGGGTCAGCGGGATGGGGTTTTGCCCCGCGTCCAGCACATACCGGCCCATGCTGTCCACCAAAAAGCCGCTTCCGCTCTCGACGCTGATATCAAACGCGCCGTTGCGGGTATACTCGATCTCGCCGTCCAGCCCGCGCACCGCAAAAAAGCCGTCCCCAATAATGGCAAAATCCAGCGCGTTCCAGGTCTGCTGCAGCGGCCCCTGGCCGTACAAAAGGTCGGCCGAGCGCACCTTGACCCCGTGCCCCTCCAGCGGCTTTACCTGGTTTGTGTACATCTCGGTATAAAGCAGGTCGGTAAATTCCGGCCGCAGCGACTTATACCCCACCGTGTTGGTGTTGGCGATGTTGTGGGCGATCTGCTCCAGCGCCCTCTCGTAGGCGATCAGGCCGGAAGCCCCGGTGTAAAAGGAAACGTTCATCCCGCATCACTCCTCTTGATAGGTTGGCGGCCGCGCCGTTCCGGTTTGGGCGCGCCCGGTTTGCGCGTTACAGCGCGGCGATCTGCTGTGCCGCCTTTTGGTTGAGCCGGTCGGCGATCTGCAGCGCGGTGCTGCATGCCTGGAAGGACCGCTGTGCCTCCATGATCAGGGTGTACTCCCGGTTGGGGTCGATGTTGGAGCGCTCCAGCCAGTTCTGTACCATGGTAAAGGCGGTGGCCGGCTCCCCCTCGGCCCCATCGGCCAGCTGGAACAGCGCGTTGCCCGCCCGCTCCATGGTATCCCCCTCGCCCGGCACCACCAGGCTGAGGGTATCCACATAGTTGCCGTCGGCGCCGTAGATCGAACCGTCCTCCTGCACCGTAAACTCGGCGTTTACCAGCTGGATCGGCCCGTTCTGGCCCAAAACCCGGCCAAACCCTTCCAGTTCCAGATAACCTTCCTCGTCCAGCGCAAAGTTGCCGTTGCGGGTGAGGTAGATGGCCCCCTCCCCTTCGGCTTCGCCCTCCTCGTTTTGGGGGGCGGGCGCCTGGATGCGGAAGAACCCTTCGCCGTTGATGGCCATGTCCAGCCCGCGGCCGGTCTCGAGCAGCGACTCGGAATCGAACCGGGTGGGCTCCTCCGAGACGATGTTGATCACGCTGACCCCGCCAATGTTGGTGCGCATCTGGTTTTCGACCCGCAGCAGCTCTTTATCAAAGGTGCTGCTGACCAGCCGGGAGGCCTTGTAGCCGGGCGTGTTGGCGTTGACAAGGTTGTTGGACAGCACGTTGAGGTTGCGCTGCTGCATCAGCACGCCGGAGGCAATGGTGTAAAAACCCTGGTACATGGTTCGGTTCCATCCTTTCGGGAAGTAATTGTAGGGCTACTTGCGGTAATCGCTGAGAGCGGCGCGCAGGTGCTGCACCGCGTTTTTTTTGATGAGGCAGATGCGCTGCTCGCTGACCCCCATCACCTCGCCGATCTCCCGCAGCTTGAGATGCTCAAAATAATACAGCGAAATGACCGTGCGCTCCTGCCCCTGCAGCTCGTCCACCGCCTTTGCCAGCGCCCTGCGCAGCTCGGCGTTGTCCAACAGGGCGATGGGATCCTCCTCGGCGCCCATGCCGTGGTACTCGATCTGCTGCTGGGTGAGGGAATCGGAATTGGCCTCGATGGCGTAATCGCCGGCCAGCTCGGCCATCCGGCGCAAAAGCTCCTCAAACGGGATGCCCAGGTACTCGGCCACCTCTTTTTTGGTGGGGTAGCGCCCCAGGGCCATGGCAAGCTTGCTTTGGGCGTCGGCGATTTCGATCTCGTTGCGGCGCATGCGGCGGGGCAGGTGGTCCTGCTTGCGCACATAGTCGATCATGGCCGAGCGCACCTTGGTGTACAGGTAGGCGGTGATGTTGATCTCGCTGGAAAAATCGTACTTTTCCAGCCCCTCCAAAATGGCGATCATGCCCTGGTTGATCATGTCGGTATGGCTGGCAAACCGGTAGTAGGTATTGTAGAGGCTGCCCGCCACCGATTCGGCGATGCTGGCGTACTCCATCGCCAGCTCGTTGCGGAGCTCGGGCGTGCGCAGCAGGCTGTACTGCTGCAGCAGCGCAGCCGCGCGATCCTCTTTTGTTGTGGTGGTTGCTCCCGCTTTCAATGCCGTTTTCTCCATTCTCTCGCCATGATCCGGCCGCCGCGCCCCTTTTTATGGGGACGGTCAGGACAGGGTGATGTTGCCCAGCGCCTGGATCTTGATGTCGGTGTCGATCTCGTTGAAGGACAGGATGGTGACCCGCATGCTGAACTGGTCAAGCAGGCGTTTGAAGTAAAGCCGCACGATCGGGCTGGTGAGGATGATGGGTGTTTGCACCAGGTCGCGGATCTTATCCACCTCGCGGCTGGTGGAGGTGATGATCTCCTGGATCTCCTTGGGCTCCAGCGCAAGGTAGGAGCCGTTTTCGACCTTTTTGACCGACGCCATGATCTTGTTTTCGATGTTGGCGTCCAGGCTGATGACCTTCATCTGGCCGGAATCCGCAAACCGGTGGGTGATGGTGCGCTTGAGCGCCTGCCGCACATGCTCGGTGAGCATATCCATGTCCTTGACCACCGCGCCGTAGTCGGCCAGGGTGTCCAGGATGGTCTCCATATCCCGGATGGGCACCCCCTCCCGCAGCAGGCTGCACAGCACCTTTTGCAGGGTGCCCACCGTGACGATGGCGGGGATGGTGTCGTTGACGATGGCCTCGCTGGTCTTGCGCAGGTTGGCCAGCATGTTGTTGACCTCCTGCCGGCTGAGCAGCTCGTGGGCGTGGGCCTTGATGACCTCGGACAGGTGGGTGATCATGACCGAGGAGGCGTCGATGAGGGTATACCCGGCCAGCTCGGCCTTCATCCGCTTGTCCTCGCTGATCCAGCGGGCCGGGATGCCAAAGGCGGGGTCGATGGTGTCGATGCCGTCCACCGTGTTGTCGCCGCCGTCCGGGATCAGGCCGAGGTAGTGGTCCACCAGCACCTCGCCCATCGCCACCTGCTCGCCCTTGATGTTGATCACGTACTGGTTGGGGTTGAGCAGGCCGCTGTCCTTCACGCGCACCGAGGGGAAGACAAGGCCCATCTCGGTGGCGAACTGCTTGCGGAACATGACCACACGATCCATAAAGGTGCCGCCGGTGCTCTCGTCGATCAGGGGGATCAGGCTGTAGCCGAACTCCATCGAGATGGGGTCCACCTTGAGCAGGCCGTAGACGTTGTCGATGTTGCGGTAGTAGCTGGTCTCGCTGGTGACCTCCTCGGTCACGGCGGGGCCCTCCTCGGTGACCGGCTTTGGGGCGGTGCGCAGAAGGAAGACCCCCAGCGCGATGAGCAGGGCGGACATGACCGTGACCTGCACCTTGGGGAAGCCGATGAAGATGGTCATGAACATGGCAAGGCCGGCCATGATGAGCACCATCGGCTGGGACAAAAACTGGGTGGAAACGTCCTCGTTGAGGTTGTTCTCGGAGGCCGAACGGGTCACGATCATACCGGTGGCCACCGAGATGAGCAGGGCGGGCACCTGGCTCATGAGGCCGTCGCCCACCGTGGCCACCGAGTAGATGTTCATCACGGTGGTGAAATCGCCCACGCCGGTGATGAAGCCGATGATGACCCCGCCGATCAGGTTGATGAAGGTGGCCACCAGCGACATGATCGCGTCGCCCTTGACGAACTTGGTAGCGCCGTCCATCGAGCCGAAAAAGTCGGCCTCGCGCTGGATCTTGGAGCGGCGGTCGCGGGCGGTCTGCTCGTCGATCAGGCCGCTCGAGAGGTCGGCGTCGATGGCCATCTGCTTGCCGGGCATGGCGTCGAGGGTGAACCGGGCGCTGACCTCGGCCACGCGCTCGGAGCCCTTGGTGATGACCAGAAACTGCACCAACACGATGATGAGGAAGATGATCAGGCCCACCACCACGTTGCCCTGGATCACGAACTCGCCAAAGGTCTTGATGACCTCGCCGGCATAGCCGCCGTTGAGCAGGATCTGGCGGGTGGAGGAGATGTTGAGGGCCAGGCGGAAGAGGGTGGTAAGGAGCAAAAGCGAGGGGAAGATCGAGAACTCCAGCGCCTCCCGGATATACATGGTCGTCAGCAGGATGACGAAGGAGAGGGTGAGGTTGGTGATGAACATGAAATCGAGGATCGGGGTGGGCAGCGGCACGATCACCAGAAAGATGATGCCCACCACCATGGCCGAGATCACGTTGTTAAATAACTTCAATTCAGTTCAATTCCTTTTTTCTTGAGGTTATAGACGAACGCCAGTACCTCGGCCACAGGCTGATAGAACCGGTCTGGGATCTCCTGGCCCAGCTCGACCGCCTCGTAGAGGCCGCGGGCCAGGGGTCGGTTTTCGGTGATCACGATGTCGTGCTGCTGGGCCACCGCCACGATGCGCAGGGCCAAGCTGTCCTGCCCTTTGGCGATCACCACCGGCGCGCGGTTGTGCTTTGCGTCGTACTTGAGCGCCACCGCGTAATGGGTGGGGTTACGGATGACCACGTCGGCGCTGGGCAGGTTCTGCATCATGCGGCGGCGGGCCATCATGTTCTGCTTTTCGCGGATCTTGCCCTTGACCTGCGGGTCGCCCTCGGTCTGCTTGTACTCTTCCTTGATTTCCTGCTTGCTCATGCGCAGGTTTTTCTCGTACTCGTACCATTGATACAGATAGTCGGCGGCGGCCACAAAGGCCATGATGATCGCAACGTTTTTAACGATATCCATGATCGCCGAACCGGTGGCGGTCATGGCCTGGGGGATGGTCATATCCATCACCCGGGGGATGATGGGCAGCAGCTCCTTGATGCTGCCCCAGATCACAACGCCCAGGATGACGATCTTGAGGATGGATTTGAGGAGTTCAACGACCCCCCGTAAGGAAAACAGCCGCTTGAAGCCCTGGATGGGGTCGATGCGGTTGAACTTTGGCTTGAGGGATTGGAAGGAGACAAGGCCCCGGGTCTGGGCGATGGTGCAGAGGATCGAAACCAGGTTGCCGATGAGCAGCACCGGCAGGATGGTGATGGCAAAGCAGACCGCCACCTGGATAAAGAAATTGCGGACGTCTGCCGTGGAGACAAACTCCTGGCTGCCGGCCAGGCCAAAGAAATCGCTGATGCTCTGCTGGATGCGGGAGAGGATCCAGGGCCCCAGCAGCTGGAGGCTGTAGACCACCGCCACCAGCGAGAGCACGGTGCCGACCTCGCGGCTTTGGAATACGTTGCCCTTTTTGCGTTCGTCCTGTTTTCGTTTCGGGGTTGCTTTTTCGGTTTTTTCGCCCGCCAAGCTCATCCCCCCGTTTCGCGGTCAGGGCTTTGCCAGGCCATCCGGTTTTGGGCTTTTGCCCAAGCGCCGCCCGTGCTTGGCCTGGCAGGACCATACGGCGCTTATGGTTTGCCGGCCGGGGCGCAAAAGCTCTGCGCCGCGGGGCCGGGGCGCGCGGCCTGCCGGGCGGGGGTTTATCCGCCCGGGGCTAAGCCGGCGCCATCAGCAGCAGGAGGTCCTGCATGCGGGTAAAGGTGATCTCGAGGTAGCGGTTTAAAAAGCTGGAAACCGCCGGTACAAAAAAGAAGAGCAGCGCAACGCCCAAAAGCACCTTGAGCTGGATATTGACCACAAAGACGTTGATCTGCGGGATAAACTTCATTAGGATGCCCACCGAAAACTCCAGCACCAGCTCCATGGCGATAAAGGGCAGCGCCAGCTGGTAGGCAAGCTGGAAGGCGTAGCCGAACACCTCCAGCATAAAGCGGGGCAGCTGCTCGGCCACAAGGCCCTGGCCGGCCGGGATGAGGGTAAAGGAGGTGCTGAACAGCCGGATCAAAATCAGGTGGCTGTTTGTGGAAAACAGGTAGATGATAAAGCTGAGGTTTAAAAAGGTGCTGGAGACCGACATCTGGATGTTGGTGCCGGGGTCCATCGCCTTGGCCATGGACAAGCCAAAGGCCATATCCATCTGGTCCCCGGTAAAGATGAGCATATAGTAAAAAACCTGGAAGACGTACCCGCAGGCAAGGCCCACCACCAGCTCGTGCGCCATGCCCGCCACCAGCTCCAGGGTGGTGATGCGGGCCAGATGGCCGGCCGGCAGCCCGGGGGCCACCAGCAGGGTGAGCGCCCCGATGAGCCCCATGCGGGCCATGGCGGGGAAGTTGCGGCGGGCAAAAAGCGGGTTGAAGGCGATCATCCCGGTAAAGCGGACAAAGACCAGGATGAGCGCCGGCATCTGGCTGTAAAGCGTATCGTACATGGCGCAAGCGGGCTAAAGGCCCGCGATGGTGGTAAACAGCCCGCTGACAAAATCGTTCATGGTGGTCATCATCCAGGAGCCCATGGCCAGCAGCAAAAGGGCGATGGCCAGCACCTTGGGCACAAAGGTGAGGGTCTGCTCGTGGATCTGGGTGGCCGCCTGGAAGATGGCCACCACCAGCCCAATGGCGATGCTGACCAGCAGCAAGGGCGCCGTGAGCTTGAGCGCCACCAGCAGCGCGCTTTGAAAAAGCTGCATCACCTGTCCCTGTGTCATGCGGTGTGTTTCCTTTCCTGTGTTGGCCCCCTGCTGCGTCGGCCGGGCCGGCGCGGGGGAGGCCCCTGCTTACGCGTCATGGCTGTGCCGCCCGGCCTGTGCGGCGCGCGCGGGAGGGCGGGGCGGCCCGGGGCTTTATGCCCCGCCCATTCAGCGGAAGCCGGCCACGATGCTGCTGAACAGGAGGCCCCAGCCGTCCACCAGCACAAACAGCATGATCTTGAAGGGCAGCGAGATGGTGGCGGGCGGCAGCATGACCATGCCCATGGACATGAGCGCGCTGGAAACCACCATGTCGATGATCAAAAAGGGCAGGCAGAGGATGAACCCGGCGGTAAAGGCCCGCTTGAGCTCGCTGGTGGCAAAGGCCGGCACGATGATGGTGAGGTCCAGGGCCATCAGGTCCTCGTTGGTGGGGGTTTCCACCAGCTCCATGCCCACCCCGTCGTTGGCGATCGAGAGGAACAAATTGAGGTCCTCGGTGTAGATCTGGCGCAGCATGAACTCCTTGAGCGGCACCTTGGCCAGCTCGAAGGCCTCTTTTTGGGTGATCTCGCCCGCCCGGTAGGGCTCGTAGGCCTCCTGGCGGATCTGGCTGATGCAGGGGCGCATGATAAAGAGGGTGAGGAAGAGCGCCAGCCCGATCAGCACCTGGGTGGGCGGCGACTGCTGGGTGCCCATGGCGTTGCGCAGAAAGGACAGGATGATGATGATGCGCAAAAAGCTGGTGACCATGATGAGGATGGAGGGCGCCAGCGCCAGAATGGCCACCAAAAACAGCGCGTCCAGCAGGCCGAACTGGCCGGCGTCCCCCTCGTCGCCGCCAAAATCCACCGTAAAGATGGGCGCGGCCGAGGCCGAGAGGGTGAGCAGGGGGATGAGCAGCAGCACCACCAGCGCCGAGGCCGCAAAGCGCTTTGCCTGCTTTGCAAGCGCCTGCTTATTCGCTTTGCGCCGGGCCGTTTCGCTCATCGCCGGTCTCCCTTCCCTTTTTTGCGTCCAGCGCCCGCTTGAAGGCGGCCAAAAACGGGGCGCTCTCGGGGGCCTCGGCCGGCGGGGGCAGCTCGGCTTCGTCCAGCTGCTGCAAAAAGGTGATCTGGTGGGCCGTTACGCCCAGCAGCAGCACCTTGCCCGCGGCCTTTACCACCAAAAGCTGCTTTTCGCCCCCCAGGGCCACCCGGTCCAGCAGCTGCACCGTGCGCCCGGCGCCGTTGCTGGCATAGGCCCGGCCGATGGCGCGGGAGGCCCACCAGGCCAGCACCAGCAGCAGGACAAAGCCAACCAGGGTGCCCAGCACCGAGAGGACGTCCCAGGCGGTCATCCCAGGATGGTGGAAACGGTCTTGAGCAGGCGGTCCGGCTTAAAGGGCTTGACGATAAAGTCCAGCGCGCCCAGCTGGATGGCCTCGACCACCATGGCCTCCTGGCCCATGGCCGAGCACATGACCACCTTGGCGTTGGGGTCCTGCTCCTTGATGGCCTTGAGGGCCTGCAGGCCGTCCATCTCGGGCATGGTGATATCCATGACCACCAGGTCCGGGTGCTCCTTGCCGAACTGCTCCACCGCCTGCGCGCCGTTGCCGGCCTCCACAAGGTTGGTATACCCGGCCTTCTTGAGGGTATTCTGCACCGTTGTGCGCATGAAGACCGCGTCGTCCACTACCAAAATCTTCTTGTCCATGAATCCGTTTCTCCTTTATTGGTTGATAAGGGGTTCGGGCTTGCCGGCGGCCCGGGCCCGGATGCGGGGAAAGCGTTCAGGCTGCCGGCTCTATCTTTGCAGAGGTTACAGGTTCTCCTCCTTGAGGCTTTCCATCAGTTCCTTGGCGCCAACGATCTCGGTGATGCGCACCCCAAAGTTGTCGTCGATCACCACCACGTCCCCGTGGGCCAGCAGCCGGCCGTTGACCATGATGTCCACCGGCGCGCCGGCCTGCTTGTTGAGCTCGATCACGGTACCCTGCCCAAACTCGACAATGTCCTTGATCTTGCGCTTGGCCTTGCCGATCTCGACCGAGACGTCCAGGTTGACCCCGAGCAGCAGGTCCATATTGCCGCCGGACGCGCCCGGCACCACCTGGGGGGCAAAGCTGGGGAACTGGGTGTTTTTGACATTGACCGGCGCGGCCGGCTTGGCGGGTGCCGCGGCCGGGGCGGGCTGCTGGGGCGCGGGGGCCATGTAGGGGTTATAGGGCGGCATGTACCAGCCCTGGGGCGGCATCTGGGCGGGGTCGTACATGGGCATGCCCGCCATGCCGGGATACTGCCCGGCCATGCCCGGGTACTGGGCCGGCATGCCGGGGGCCGCTGCCGCGGCGGGGGCGCCCTGTGCGGGGGCCGGGGCCGCCGGGGCCGGTGTGGG
>CAJTVI010000072.1 GCA_910579545.1 uncultured Oscillospiraceae bacterium
CGCGGGGCGCTGCCCAGCGGCAGGATGACCTGCTGCACCGGGTTGTGCTGCGGCCTTGCAGGCCGCGGGGCCGGCTGGGCAGCCTGGTCAAACAGCTCGGGCCGCTGCCGGCCGCCGCCGGCCGGGCCGCGGGGTTTGGGGCGCGGCCTCTGCATGCGCTGGTCCGCCATCCGGCCTCCTCCTCTCCAAACGGTTTATAAGGCGTGTTTGCCAGAAAAATCCATCCCCCCATATCGGGAGTGCCCAAACCGGGGAGAGATGTCCCCCGGCCGGGTGCGTGGGAGCAGTCTCTCAAGGCAACAGGACCCTCTTAGCGGCGGTTCCCCAAGAAAACAAAGCCGCAAATTCTACTGGTCAGCCGCAGGCTCCTTTATGCGCCCGGGCCGGCCAGTTCAAACAGTTTTGCGGTGATCTTTTCGAGGCTTTTGGGCTCCGAAAGGGCGTTTGCCAGCTTGCCCATGGCGGCAAGGCTGGCCCGGTCGGCCGTGAGCCGGTCCACCGTCTGGATCAAAAGCTCGGGGGTGAGGTCCTTTTCCTCAATGACCACGGCCGCGCCCACCTTTTGCAGCTCGAGGGCGTTGTAATACTGGTGGTTTTCGGCCACGTTGGGGCTGGGGATAAGGATGGCCGCCCGGCCCGCGGCGCAGAGTTCGGCCAGGGTGAGCGCCCCCGCCCGGCTGATGACCAGGTCGGCCGCGGCCAGCAGCTGGGGCATATTGTCGATGTACTCCTTTACCGCAAGGTTTGGCGCGCCGGCGATCCCCTTTTGCTCCAAAAGCGCCGCAAAGGCCTGCGCCTCGCGGCTGCCGGTGGCATGGATGTGCAGGATGTTTTTGTGGCCGGCCTGCTCCCATGCGGCCAGCTCGGCCACCACCTCGTTGAGCCGCCGCGCCCCCAGGCTGCCGCCAAAGCTGAGCAGCACGGTGCGGTCCCCCGCGCCCAGCAGGGCGCGGGCCTCGGCACGGTTTTGGCAAAACACCTCCGGCCGCACCGGGTTGCCCACCACAAGGGTTTTGTTTGGCGCGCCCAGCTTTTGCACCGCGGCCGGCACGGCGGCAAACACCACGTCCACCAGCGGGGCCAGCAGCTTGTTGGTGACCCCCGGAAAGGCGTTTTGCTCGTGGATGGCGGTTTTATAGCCCATCTTGGCGGCGCAGCGCAGCACCGGGCCGCTTACATACCCGCCGCAGCCCACCACAAGGTCGGGCTGCACCTGGCGCAGCATAGCCTTTGCCCGCGGGCCGGAGAGGGCCAGATGCCAGAGGGCCTCGATGTCCCGCAGGATGTTTTTTGGGGTCAGTTTGCGCTGGATGCCGTTGACCTCGATGTGATGGAACGGGTACCCCGCCTTGGTAACGAGGCCGTACTCCATGCCGCCCTGCCGGCCGGCAAAGTGCACCTCGGTGTCCGGGCGGGCCGCCCGCAGCGCGCCGGCAATGGCCAGCGCGGGGTTGATGTGGCCGGCGGTGCCCCCCGCCGCGATCAGTACACGCATGCCCTCTCCTCCCTGCTCTTTGCAAAACGCCAAAGGCGGCCCGCTTACGCCCGGGGCCGGCCGTGGGGCGGCTGCTGCTCTTGCTGTTGCTGCTCCTGGCGCTCGCGCTCCTGCTGGGCAAAGCGGCGCAGACGCTCCTGGTACTCGTTGCCCGCCCGGCTTATGCTGAACAGCACCCCCATCTGGGCCAGCAGCATCAAAAGGCTGGTGCCGCCGGACGAGAAAAAGGGCAGGCTGATGCCGGTGTTGGGCACCGTGTTGGTGACCACCGCGATGTTGAAAAGCACCTGCCAGCCGATCTGGGCGATGATGCCCACCACCAGCAGCATGCCGAACCGGTCGGGCGCGCGCAGGGCAATGACGATGCCCTGGATGATCAGCGCGCCAAACAGCAGGATGCACACCATGGCCCCCACAAAGCCAAGCTCCTCGCAGAGGATCGAAAAGATAAAATCGTTGGTGGCCTCGGGCAGCCAGAGGTGCTTTTGCATCCCGTTGCCGATGCCCAGCCCAAACCAGCCCCCGCTGCCCACCGCGTAAAGGCTTTGGGCCGTCTGCATGGTGCTGCCCAGCACGTCGGCAAAGGGGTCCTTCAGGATGGCAAACCGCTGGTCCACATAATCCTGGCCGGTTGCCAGCACGATGGCCACAGCCGCGCCCATGCCGCCGATGCCCAGCCCAAACCAACCGATGCCGGTGCCCCCCGCCCACATCATGGTGGCCAGGATGCAGATGGTAAGGATGATGGCCGAGTAGTGGGTCTCGGGCAGGATGAGGATCCAAAAGGGCAGCGCGGCCGCCACCGGCATGACCACCCCGTAAAGGAAGCTGCCGGTGCGGGCCCTGTGCTTGTCCATCAGGTGGGCGACCGTGAGGATCATGCTGAACTTGGCAATCTCGGACACCTGCACCGTGGGCAGGTGCTTGATGTTGATCCAGCGCCGGTGGCCGTGGATCGGCTCCATAAACAGCACCACCACCAGCAGCACCAGGGTGACGAGATAGAGCGCCCAGACCCAGCGGCGCAGCCAGTGGTAATCCACAAAGGAGACAAAAAACATCACCGCCGTGCCCACCAGCGCATAGCAGGCCTGGGGCAGGATGTAGTGGTAGCTGTTGCCAAAGCGGTAGTAGCCGGTGGCGTAGCTTGCGCTGAACAGCATGACCAGCCCAAAGGCCAACAGGATCATGAGGGTGCCCACTACGCCGGGGCTGATCCGCCCCATATGCCGGTAAAAAAAGGAGGGCCGGCGCGGCCTTGCGCGCACAGCGCCGGGTTGCGGCTGCGGCATGGGGCAGCCCTCCTTTCTTTTTGGCATTCGCAGCCCCCGCGGGCGGCGCTCCGGCTCAGTTTACATACACGAACAGTACGCCCAGCAGCACAAACACCAGCGCCGCAAAGGCAAAGGTAAAGTCGATCTTGACCTCGCTCCAGCCCGAGAGCTCAAACGAGTGGTGGATGGGGGTCATCTTAAAGATGCGCTTGCCGTGGGTGATCTTGAAATAGGCGCGCTGGATGATCACGCTGGCGGCCTCGCAGATATACACAAACCCCATAAAGAACAGCAGCTCCGGCCGGCCCATGCAAAAGGCCATGGCCGTGACCGCCCCGCCCAGGAACATACTGCCGGTATCCCCCATAAAGGTTTTGGCCGGGTAAAAGTTCCAGAGCAAAAAGCCCGCGCAGGCCGCCGCCAGGGCGCTTGCGTAAAGGCTGAGATGGAAAAAGCCCAAAAAGCTGGTAAGGGCCATATACCCCAGCATCACCACAAAGGTAACGCTGGTGGCAAGGCCGTCGATGCCGTCGGTGAGGTTGACCGCGTTGACCATAAAGATGATAAAGAGGATGGCCAGCGGGTAGTAGGCGGGGCCCAGGTTGACAGGTCCGATAAAGGGCAGGATGATGAGGGTGGTAAAGCTGCCGGTGACCTTAAGCCCCAGGATAAAGCAGGTGGAGATCAAAAGCTGCATTACAAGCTTTTGCCAGGCCCGCAGGCCAAGGTTGCGCTTGAGCGCCACCTTTACAAAATCGTCCAGAAAGCCAACCAGCCCAAAGGCAAAGGCGGTGAACATGCACAGCAGCATGCCGGCGCCCGAACTGCCCTTTAGCGCCTCGGGCAGGGTAAACAGCAGCGAAAACCAGGCAAAGCCAAGCCCCAGCGTGCTGCCAAAGATAAAGCAGAACCCGCCCATGGTGGGGGTGCCCTGCTTTTTTTTGTGCCAGGTGGGGCCGGACTCCCGGATGGTCTGGCCAAAATGCAGCCGTCTCAAAAAGGGCACAAAAAAGCACCCAGAGACCGCCGAGATGGCGAACCCGCCGATTGCCGCAAGGATGAGGGCGTAACTTGCCATGGTGGACCATTCCTCTCTCGTGTGGGGTAATTGCTTCGCGCGCCGGGCCTTTTTTTGCCGCGGCGGGCAGGGCGGCGGAGCCGCCCTGCGCACAGCCGGTTTGGGCCGCCCGGCCTTTTGCCGCAGCGGGCAAAAAGGCGATTTGGGCCGGCTTACCGCGCGGCGCGGCCCCTGTTACACCTTACTATCATAATACAATTTGAGGATATTTTCCAGTGCCATATCCCGGCTGCCCTTGGCCAGCAGCGCGTCCCCCGGCGCAAGCCGGGTGGCAAGGGCCTCGGCGGCGTCCTCGGGGGTGTCAAAATGCATCGCCTTGATGCCCTTGGCCGCCGCCGTTACCGCCGCCCGCCGGGCGGCCGGGCCGTAGGCGATGAGGTAATCGACGCCGCAGCGGGCGGCCAGCGCGCCGGCCTCCTCGTGGGCCTGCTCGGTGATGGGGCCCAGCGAGAGCATATCCCCCATCAGCACAAACCGCCGCTTGGCCGGGAAATCCTTAAACATCTCCAGCGCGGCGCGCATGCTGTCCGGGTTGGCGTTGTAGCAGTCCTCGATCACGGTGACCCCGCCGTGCTGCACGATGTGCTGGCGCATGCCGGTGCTCTGGTACTGGCTTAGGGCCGCGGCGGCCATTGCGGGGTCCAGCCCCAGCCGGGTTACAGCTGTAAACGCGGCCAGCGCGTTGTGGATGTTGTGCCGGCCCGCCGCCGGGATATAGGCCTCAAAGCGGCCGTACTCCTCGTCCCGGATGATAAACCGCTGGCCCTCCCCTTTTGGCTCGATGTTCTCGGCCCGCACCTGGGCCAGGGGCTCGCTGACCCCAAACCAGACCGGCCGCAGCCGGCTGGGCAGGTGGGCGCAGGGCAGGCACTCGTCCCCGGCCCAGAGCACCAGCGGCGCGCCGTCCGGCAGGCCGGCGCAGATCTCTAACTTGGCTTTCAGGATGTTTTCGCGGCTGCCCAGCTGCTCCAGATGGGCGGTGCCCACCGAGGTGATGATGCCAACGTCCGGCCGGGCCGCGCGGGAGAGCCGTTCGATCTCGCCCAAGGCGCTCATGCCCATCTCGACCACCGCGTACTCGGTGCTGGAGGAAAACCGGAAGATGGTATTGGGCAGGCCGATCTCGTTATTCTGGTTGCCCTCGGTCTTGACCGTCTCGCCAAAGGCCGAGAGGGCGGCGCAGCAAAACTCCTTGGTGGTGGTTTTGCCCACGCTGCCGGTGACCCCGATGACCTTGGGCGAAAAGAGGGTGCGGTAGTTGGAAGCCATGCGCACCATGGCCCGGTGGCTGCTTTGGCAGAGCACGGTTTTTTGCTCGGGCAGGCCGGGCACCGAGTGCTCCACGACCACATAGGCCGCACCCTGTTGGAGGGCCTGGGCGGCAAAATCGTGCCCATCGGCATTTTTGCCCGCAAAGCAGACGAAAATGCAGCCGGGCGAGACCTTTCGGCTGTCGGTTACAACGGCGGTGACCGGCTCACGGCCGGCCAAAAAAAGCCCTGCCAGAAGCTGGTTTGCGGGAATGGGCTGCATAGAGCGTCCCTCCTTCTATTGGATAGATATGCAGGCGGCGGGCCGTTTAGCCGGCCCGGGGCGGGAATACGGTTTTGTGTGTGCGGGGCGGCGCCGCCCCTGCGGCGGGGCTGCCCCCTTGTGCGCGGGCGCCGTTTATTCCGGCGCGGTCTCGTCCACCACGGTGAGGGTTACAACTGTACCTAAGGGGACCTGCTCGCCCTCGGCGACGCTTTGGGCGGTGACCGTGCCGGTTTGCGGGCCCACGAACTGCACGTTGAGGCTGGAGGCGCTGAGCATCTGCACCGCAAAGCCCGCGTCCCTGCCCACCACGCCGGGCACCGGGGTGAGGGTGTCCTCCTCGGTTTCGGTGTAGAGGTAGATGGTGCAGCCGGCGGGCACCTCCTCGCCCGCGGCGGGGTACTGGTGCACAACGCTGCCGCTGCTGCCCACCAGCCGGTGGTAAAGGCCGTACTTGTTCAGTTCGACCTGGGCCATGCTCCACTCGCCCTCGGTCACCTTGGGCACCTTGACGCTGCCGGTAACAAGGGTGGCGGGGTCGGTCTCGATGCCAAGGTAGGGCGCGATCTCGCTGATGATGTTGCCCACCACCGGGGCCGACACCAGCGAGCCGTAGTTTTCGCCGCTGTTGGGCTCGTCCAGGATCACAAATACCGCGATCTGGGGGTCGTTGGCGGGCAAAACGCCCAGAAAGCTGGAGGCCACCCGGTAGCCGCCGCCCTCAAGCTCCGGCTCGTCCAGCTTTTCGCTGGTGCCGGACTTGCCGCCGATGTTGTAGCCCGCCACGTAGGCGTTGCGGCCGGGCGCGCCGGCCGCGCCGTTGTCCACGATGCCCTCCATCATCTTACGGATGGCGGCGCTGACCTCCTCGCTGATGACCTGCCGCTTGATGACCGGGGCGATCTCCTGTACCAGGTTGCCGTCGGCGTCCTCGATGCGGCTGACCACATGGGGCTGCACCAGGTACCCCCCATTGACCACCGCGCAGGCCGCGGTGAGCATCTGGATGGGGGTGACCTTTTGGGCCTGGCCAAAGCTGGAGCTGGCCAGCTCGACCGGGCGCAGGTTTTCGGCGCTGTAATACAGGATACTGCGCTGCTCGCTGGGCAGGTCGATGCCGGTGGGCTCGGTAAAGCCAAAGGCGTTGAAGTAATCAAAAAAGCGCTGTGCGCCCAGCGCCTGCCCCACCTGGATGTAGTAGCTGTTGCAGCTGTTGCGCAGGCCCAGGGCCATGTCCTGCCAGCCATGGGCGGTGGTGCTGCGGGTGAGGGTGCCGGCGCAGGAATAGTTCCGGTCCAGCACCTGGAAATGGCCGGAGCAGTTAAAGTGGGTGTCGGCCGCGCAGGCGCCGGAATCCAGCGCGGCGGCGGTGGTGATGAGCTTGAAGACCGAGCCGGGGAAGTACAGGTCGGTGATGGCCTTGTTCTTCCATTGCAGTTCCCGCAGCTGGCCCTGCAGCTGGGTGTATTCCTCGCTGCTCTGCGCCTCCTCCAGCCGGGCGGCCAGGGCGGGGTCGTAGATAGTGTAGGGGTCGTTGGGGTCAAAATCCGGCTTGATGGCAAGGGCCAGGATGGCCCCGGTGTTGACCTCCATCACAATGGCGATGCCCCGCTGCTCCACATTGTGGGTCTCGATGGCGGCCTCCAGGTATTTTTCGGCCACGGCCTGGATGTCCACATCCAAAGTGAGCACCAGCCGGCCGCCGTCGATCTGGGGATAGATCCGCTCCTCCTCGCCGGCCACCTCGTTTCCCAGCGCGTTGCGCGGGGTCAGGGTGCGGCCGGGGGTGCCGGCCAGTACATCGTTGTAGTATTTTTCCAGCCCATAAAAGCCCACCCCATCCACATCGCAAAAGCCTAAAACGCTTGCCATAAAGGCGCCGTAGGGGTAGTCCCGCCGGGTGGTCTGCACGGCCGAGATGGGCGCGCCCACATCGTCCGCGTAGGTTTTGATCGTGTCCGCCAGCGGCTTGTCCACCCGGCGGGCCAGCACCTTGTACTGGGAGGAGGTGTCCGAGAGTTTTTCGTACACCTCGTTATAATCCAGCCCCAGCAGCTCGGCCACCTCGCCGCTCACCGCCTGGATCTGGTATTGCAGCCTGCGCTCGGCGGCGGCCTCGTCCTCCCCTTCCACCGGCTTGACCGAAAACTGGCTGGGGTCGGCGGTGATGTCCCACACGATGGTGCTGCGGGCCAGCACCCGGCCCTGGGCGTCGTAGATTTCGCCCCGGGCGGGCTTGATGGAGGTATCCTTAAGCTGCTGGGCCGCGGCGCGGGAGCGGTAGGTTTCAAAATCTCGGATCTGCAGCGAGTAAAGCCGGTAAACAAGGGTGCCAAAGCCGCCCAGCAAAAAGACGGCCAGCATAAACCAGATGCGCACCCGCAGGTTTTTGGGGATCCCCGCCTCCGGCCGGGGCGGCGTGGGTTTTTGGTTCACGGGTGCGTCACCTCCTTTTTTCTTGCGGCAGTTCGGCAAGAAAACAAAGCCGCCCATTGGCGTAGTTTTTTCCCGGTGTCCGCCGCCTTTTGGCGCGGCTTTTGAACCGCTGCACAGAAAAAGGCGCCGGGCCCGGCCGCGGCCAATGGCCCAACGCCCGCCGGGGGCTGGCCGGCCTTACAGGGCGGCGCCGATGGGGCTTTTAGGGGTTGAGGTAATCCGCCACGCTGAGCAGCCCGGCCCCAAAGGATTCGAGCCAGCGCCGGATGCCGGACTCGGGCCGGGTGATCACGCTCTCCTGCTCCAGGGTGACATAGGTGATCTGGCTTTTATCCAGCTTCATAAGGCCCAGCTGGCTGGTGGCGATCTCGGCCACGCTTTTCAGGCTGGTTTTGCTGTCCATCAGGCCGGAGAGGTAATCGTAGTCGCTCTGGGCCGCCACCAGCTGGCGCTGGGTGCGCTGGAGATCGGTGGTCAGCTCGGTAAGCACCGCCTGGCTGTAGAGGTAGCAGGAAATCAGGGCGATCATGAGCAGGGTCACCGAGACGATGCGCACCTGGCGCAGGGCCTGGGCGGTGCGCAGCTGCCCGCCCTGCTTTACCCGCACCCGCGGCTGTTTGCGCTGGCGGTTTTCAAACAGGCTCAGATCATACGCTGTCTGCTGCATGCCGATCCCCCTTTCCCCTGCCCGGCGCGCCCGTTTTTGACCGGCGGCGGCCGCGGCGGTTTTTACTGTTTATCCGGCCCCTGGCCGGCGATTTAAAGCTTTTCGGCCACCCGCAAAAGGGCGCTGCGGCTGCGCCGGTTGGCCTCCTGCTCGGCCGCCGAGGGCGCGATGGGCTTGCGGTGCACCAGCCTTGCCCTCGCCCTGCCCCCGCAGACGCAGACCGGGTACTCCGGCGGGCAGGTACAGGCGGTGGCCCAGGCCGCAAAGCGGCGCTTGACCAGCCGGTCCTCCAGCGAATGGAAGGTGATCACGGCCAGCCGGCCGCCCGGCACAAGGCATTCAAAAATTGCGTCCAGCCCCTCGCTGAGGGCGTCCAGCTCGCCGTTTACCGCAATGCGCAGCGCCTGAAAGGCCCGGCGGCTGGGGTTTTTGTGCTTGCGCCGCACCGCGGGGGGCAGCGCGCCGGCCACCGTGTCGGCCAGTTCCAGGGTGGTCAGGATGGGCTTTGCCTCGCGCCGGGCCACGATCCGCCCGGCAATGGCCCAGGCGTGCGGCTCCTCGCCGTACTCCCGCAAAATGCGGCAGAGTTCCTCCCGCGAGGCGGTGTTTACAAGGTCGGCCGCGCTGGGGCCGGTTTGGCTCATGCGCATATCCAGCGGCGCATCCTCGTGGTAGGAAAAGCCGCGGGCGGCGTCGTCCAGCTGGCGGCTGGAAACCCCAAGGTCCAGCAGCGCCCCGTTGAGCCCGGCAACGCCAAGGCTTTGCAAAACCGCCCCCGCATCCCTGAAATTGGCCCTGACCACCTGGGCCGGCAGCCCCGCCAGCCGCTGGGAGGCGGCGGCCACGGCGTCCGGGTCCTGATCAAGGCTGATCAGCCGGCCGGTGGTGAGATGCCCGGCGATGGCGGCCGAATGCCCGCCCCCGCCCGCCGTGCCGTCCAGATAGACCCCGTCCGGCCGGATGGCCAGCCCCTCGATGCACTCGTTGAGCAGCACCGGAAGATGATAAAACTCCATGGCGGCAGGTCCTTTCTTTGCGGGCGGCGGGCCCTTGCTTGCAGGCGTATCGCCCGGCGGCTCCCTTTTTGGGCGGGCTGCCGGCCCATTTTATGCGGCGCGGCCAGCGGCGGTATTACAGTTCCAACTCCTCCATGGTGGCGGCCAGGGCGGCGCTGTCGGTTTCCAGCTTTTGGTTATATGCCTGCCAGGCGGCGGTATCCCAGATCTCGGCGTGGTTGCGGTTGCCGATGATAGTGACCTCCTTTTCCAGCCCGGCATGCCTGCGCAGCACCGCCGGCAGCAGGATGCGGCCCTGCTTGTCCGGTACGACCTCCTCGGCCGCGGCAAACAAAAAGCGCTGGATATCCCGGCTTTTGGCCATGCCCTTTTGGGCAAAGGCGTCGGCCACCTGGGCAAACTCCTCGAGCGGGAAGGCCACCAGGCAGCCGTCCAGCCAGCGGGTGACCACAAAACGTTCGCCCATCTCGTCCCGGAATTTTGCCGGGAAGTTCAGGCGGCCCTTGGCGTCAATGGAATACGCGTATTCGCCCATGAGCATCCCGGCCGCCCCCTTTCGGTTTGTTTTTTCAACAGGCGGCATCCTTTTGCGGGGATTGCCCCTGCCTTGTTGAAAACTCGGTGGAAAAGGTGGAAAACTACCCACTTTTACCCACTTTTACCCACTACAATGGAATTATTATACTGTAACCGGGGTCAAAAAGCAAGGCTTGGGCACAAATTTGCGGGGTTTTGTTTTCGGGGCCAGCCGGGGGCGGGCGGCTGAGGGGGCGGCAGGCATAAAAAAGCCCCCCGCGGGCGGCAAAGCCCGTGGGGGGTGATAGGTCGTTTTATCTGCCGTTATACCGGATGGGACTTGGCGGCGTAGTCCACATGGTCGCCGTCCACGCCGGCCAGCTTTTCGCGGCGCTTGTCAAAGAATTTGGGGGCCACCTGCGGGAACATGGCGTAGGTGAGGGCGTCCTCCTCCTGGATCATGTATTTCGCAGCTTCGGCCTTCATCTTTTCCACCTCCGGCTCCAGCAGGTCGGCCGGGCGGCAGGTGATGGGCTGCTCGTCGCCCAGAATGCGCTTGGTAAACTCGGGGCTGATGGGGGCGGGGGTCTTGCCGTAATCGCCGTGCACCAGGCCCTTGAACTCCTTGGTGACCATCTTGTACCGCTCGCCCAGGATCACATTGAAGACGGCCTGGGTGCCCACGATCTGGCTGGTGGGGGTGACCAGCGGCGGATAGCCGGAATCCTCGCGCACACGGGGGATCTCCTGCAGAACGGCGTCCAGCTGGTCCTCCTTGCCGGCATCCTTGAGCTGCTTGAGCAGGTTCGAGAGCATGCCGCCCGGCACCTGGTAGAGCAGGGTGTTGGCGTCCACGCCCAGCATCTTGTGGCTGATCTGGCCGCTGGTGACGTATTTTTCGCGCAGCTTGGCAAAGTACTCGCGCACCACGTTGAGCTTTTTGAGGTCCAGCCCGGTGTCGTGCTCGGTGCCCTGCAATGCGGCCACAAGGCTCTCGGTGGGCATGTGGCTGGTGCCCAGCGCCAGCGGGCTGATGGCGGTGTCCACAATGTCCGCGCCGGCCTCGATGCCCTTGAGGATGGACATGGAGGCAAGGCCGGAGGTGTAATGGCTGTGGATGTCCACCGGGATCGAGACGGTCTCCTTGAGGGCCTTGACCAGCTCGTAGGTGCTGTAGGGGGTAAGCAGGCCGGCCATGTCCTTGATGCAGATCGAGTGGGCGCCCATCTCCTCCAGGGTCTTGGCATACTTGGCAAAATAGGCATTGTCGTGCACCGGGCTCAGGGTATAGCTGATGCAGCCCTGCACATGGGCCTTTTCCTTGATGGCGGCCTTGATGGCGGTTTGCAGGTTGCGGGGGTCGTTCAGGGCGTCAAAGATGCGCAGGATGTCGATGCCGTTGGCAACGCTCTTTTGCACAAAATACTCCACCGCGTCGTCGGCATAATGGCGGTAGCCCAGCATGTTCTGGCCGCGGAAAAGCATCTGCAGCTTGGTGTTGGGCATCTCCTTGCGCAGGATGCGCAGCCGGTCCCAGGGGTCCTCGTCCAAAAAGCGGATGCAGGAGTCGAAGGTGGCGCCGCCCCAGCACTCCACCGAGAAATAGCCAACCTCGTCCATGGCGGGCAGGATGGGGCGCATCTCGTCCATCTTCATGCGGGTGGCAAGCAGGGACTGGTGGGCGTCGCGCAGAACGACCTCGGTAATTTTAACGGGTTTAGCCAATCTCATTCACCTCGCCTTTATTAGTTCAGGGTCACCAGCACGTCGCCGGAGTTGACCGTATCGCCCTTGCTTACATTCACGCTGGCAACCGTGCCGTCCTGCGGGGCAACGATCTCGTTTTCCATCTTCATGGCTTCCAGGATCACCAGCACATCGCCGGCCTTGACCGAAGCGCCCGCGGCCACCTTGGTGTCCAGGATGTTGCCGGGCATGGGGGCGGTGACCGTTACGGCGCCGGCGGCAGCCGGGGCGGCGGCGGGCGCAGCGGGGGCTGCGGCGGGCGCGG
>CAJTVI010000073.1 GCA_910579545.1 uncultured Oscillospiraceae bacterium
GGCCTCCACCGTAACCTACACCGTGCAGTACCTGCTGGAGGGCCAGCCCGCCGGCGAGCCGGTGCAGTACACCTTTACCCCGGGCGGCGAGCTGCCCAGCTTTGCTGCGGCCATCGCCCACTTTACCCAAACGGTGGAAACCGACGAATTTGTTGTAACCGCAACCTACACCGCCCTGGCAAACCTGCCCGCCGAGGCCCAGCTGCGCGCCAGCCTGATCACCGGCCAGGAGGAGTTGGAGCAGTACACCGCCCAGTACCGCGAGGCCGTAAGCAGCGACAAGGCCCAGATGCAGGCCCTGCTGGACATCGGCTTCTGGGTAGGCGAGGGCGAAGAGGCGGCCGAGGTACAGCCCGCCGCGCCGGTGGCCATCACCGTGCAGCTGCTGGGCGAGGACGGCCTGCCCGCCGGCGCGCCGCTCATGGTGGTGCACTTTGGCGAAAACGGCGCCGAGGTCATCGAGTCCAAGGCCAACGAGGAGGGCGCCGCCGCCTTTAAGATGAACAGCTTCTCCCCGGTGGGCATCGGCCAGGTGCCCGAATCGGACGAGGAGGGCCGCGCTTTGCTGGCCGAGGGCAACGGCGTCTTTGAGTGGACCGACCCCAACGGCCTCTACCACGTTACCTTTAAGGTAAACGGCGTGATCGCCCCCAAGGCCGAAGAGCCGGCTAAGGGTGAGCCGGAGGGCGAACCCGAAAGCGAAACCCCGGCCGCCCCCGAAACCCCGGAAGCCGGCCCCGAGGGCGAACCCGCCGGCGAGCCGGAGGGTGAGCCCGACAAGGGCGAAGAGGAAGAGGGGGACGAAACCCCCGACGCCATCGACACCGCCAACATCCCGCTTGCCACCGCGTCCCTGCTCAGCTTTACGGTGGAAACCGTGGGCGAGGAGGACGAGGCATTTGACATTTACGCCCAGACTGCCGAGCAGAGCAACAGCAACCTGCTGAACCTTGCGGTAATGCGTTACAGCCTTACCTACGGCGGGGTCGAGATGGATCTTTCAAACTGCGAGATCGAAGTCACCGTTGCCCCTACCATGCAGATGCAGGCGATGGCGGCGGAATATGAAAAAGAAAACCCGGTAGACAACGGCGATGACGATGGCGATGGATATGTTTTGGGCGCGGATGGCGTGAACCTTCTGCCCGCGCCGGAAGTTAAGCCGGAGATACTGCTCAGTTTGGTAACGCCGGCGGCCCCGGACGCTGAAAAGCCGGTTGTTTATCAGGATACGATTGAGTTGGAGGGCGCTGCAGCAACAGCTGCTCCGCAGCTTGTACAGGCAGCTTATGCCGCAGAGGCGGAAACACCGGCAGCGGATATCAGCACATCACCGGAAGAAGATGCGATGCCTGGAACCGAAGCAGATTCTGGCCCAAACAACAGGATGGTGGAGGTCTCGATGCAATCGGTTTCTGCCAGCATTGCGCAGGCTGCTGGTATGCCGGGCGGGACGGATGCCGCGGAACTCGGAAACACCATTGCCGTGCAAACAGATACGCCAGTTTATCCAACCTACACGGTGCAGTATTATGAAACAGTACCAGAGATCGTTTCCGGCACGCAAACCAATGCGAGCAGCCTTGGCCGATTGGATGCTGGAACTTGGCAAAAAACGTTAAACGTAAAAAGCGCCATTCCGGACGGCGATAAGTTTTTACTGTTGATCGACACCTCTGGAAATGGGGATGGCACGGGAGGCCACAGGCCGCACAACTATTCCTCTAAAGTATCCAGCCGAGGATCCGCAGCGGATCATCGGATTATGAATCCGGCAACCGACAACGATCAGCTTAAATTCATTGCGCTGAAAACCGTAGGCGGCAGAGGTCAGGTGATGGTAAAAGAGACCCTGCTGCCCACTTACCGGCAGGAGACATACGATTACCTGTGGCGGCCGGCCGTAATGTATGCAGATAAGCTTATCAAGATTGACAAAAAAGAACTGCAGCAGATTTGGGTGCTGAAGGAAGGACGAGACCCTGAAAGCACTGACGAAAGCGACTGGTTCATTTATGATTACCAGCGTGATGGCGGCAGGATTCTGCATTTCACAAATCGGGACGGAGATTTTGACGCAAGGTTCCAAGAACATACGGATAAAAATGGAGGCCCGATTTATCGCGCGATAGCGGAGGACGGCAGCTACGAGGAGTATATTTGTATTTTGAATGAAGCAGTTCTGCGCTTCGTTTATGCAACAGACGCAGAAAAAACGCAAGATTTCGCTGCAACCTTTTACGATTACGATATTACGGACGGAAAGATTTACAAAACAGCCCAAAATGCACAAAAACGGGCAGGTGGAGTTTCTGTCTCAAATCAAAGCATCTATCCAAATCAAACATGGTATGTAAATACATATGCCAATGGCATCAACGCGGAAAGTAATTATATAGGCGGCGGCGCGCACTTGGCATTTGGCAATGGGAATACCGGTACAAGATGGGGGAAAGAATCGATCGCAGCAAATGGCATACAGTACCTGATCAATCAGCAGAACTCCGATGCTTGGGGCACGACCAATAGAGGGTATTATGGGTATATGGGCTGCTCGTTCAGGCTGGCAGCGGATACCATACCAGTTGATGCAAATGGAAACGCTACCCTGCAGTATTCCTCGGGCATCACCGCGCCAAAACTCTTTAACGAGCCTGGCAATGTAACCGGCAAAACCACCTATGGTGGATATACACTTACCTTCCTTCGCGCAACAGATACGTTTACCCTGAGCGCAGTAAAAGATGCCAAAAGCAGTACCGTGGCGGGGAACCTTGACACCTTCTCTTACTACAATGACGGCCAGATTCAGAGCAATGATTTCTGGCCAATGGACAACGCACCCTCCTATGGCACAAATGGCCATGATTTCAAGAGCGGAAGCGATGCCCTGGCCTCGCTCAGAAAATATCAAACTTCGGTTGCAGGCGGAGCTATGCCGGGCAGTGATGACAAACGGAACATAGACCACAACAGTTATTTTGGCATGCAGTTCGCGGTCAATTTTGAGATGACAGAAGACTATATCGGCCCACTGAACTATTATTTCTTCGGGGACGATGACATGTGGGTGTATCTGCAAAAACCGGGCGCAGCCACGGCCCAGCTGATCTGCGACATTGGCGGCGTGCATTCGTCTGCGGGCGAGTATGTCAATTTGTGGGACTATATCAAGATTCATGATGGGCCTGATCAAGAGGGCACCTACAAACTATTCTTCTATTTTACCGAGCGCGGCGCTACCGGCTCTACCTGCTGGATGCAGTTTACCCTGCCCAATGCATCTACGGATATAACCCAACGGGAAGACGGAACATTTGGTGAGTTGCGCATTGATAAAAACCTTTTCAAGGTCACTGATAATGGCGCTACGGTCACTGCGGATGACGCAGATACCGGCGAGACCTTCCGGTTCCGCCTTGATCTCAAAACTGCGGGTGGCAGGCCTCTGCCGGATCGCGCTTCAGCGCTGATCTTCCGGCCGGGCGAAAAGACAACGCCGGACGCAATGCTCGTATGGGATGGCATTGAGTTGAACCTGAAAGATGATGAATACATCATTGTGCGTTATCTTGAAGAGGGTACACGGTTTACGGTAACAGAACTACCGCAGGTCTATCCAGCCGGTCAAGCTACTCCTGCACTCAGCAGCTACAACTATACCACCAATGTATGGGTCGGCCTGGAGGATCGGGTCGAACAGCCCAACATCCAAAATGTACAGCGCAAATATTTTAACCGTGAAACATATCATACTCCCGGCACAACGGAGGGGGTTTCGGCCCCGGGCGTTGGTGGCACGGTTCTTGCAAATCAGGAGATGGGCGTATCGGTGTCCGGCGAGATCATAGCCAACAAGCAAGTTACTGTTCTGTTTGAAAACCGTTACAACCGTTACCTGCTCCCCGAAACCGGCGGGATGCCCAGCATCGCGTACACCGGCGCGGGCGCTGTGCTGGTCATGCTGGCCGCGGTGGTTTATACCCAGCGGCGGCGCAAAAAAACGGCGGATACCTCCGCTGAGTAACCTTCCCCCATTTTTATCGAACCCCGACCCGGGCGGGCGGAAACATCCGCCGCCCGCCCGGCAGCCGGTCAAGGTTTCGGCCCTTTCGCAAAACCCCTTTCAGCAAAACCCCTTTTCGCAGCTCCCTTTCGCACAAACCCTTCAGCAAATACTTTTACTCAAGGAGGAAAACAAACCATGAAGCAATTTAAAAAAGCTTTGGCCCTGGCTTTGGCCCTGGCCCTTGCGCTCACCCTTGCCCTGCCTGCCTTTGCGGCAGATGGCGATCTTGATCCGCAGGCGGGCGACACTTCCGTTGTGATTCCGTCCCTTCCGCCCCTGCCTGGCAGGCCGGGCAGCGATGAAGGCACCAACGTTGATTTGGACTTGGACAAAGAAATGGCCAATCACACATTTACCGCGTACCAGATTTTCAGCGGCACCCAGCAGGAAGGCGCAGATAAGAGCCTCGGCGCGATCGAATGGGGCGATGGCATCGACAGCGGCGCGTTCCTTGACAAGTTGCTCGAAGAATTCCCTGACGATTTTTCGGCAGACATGAGCGCCCTTGAGGTCGCGGCGGTCGTTTCCAAGTGGGCGAATAATTCTGCGGACAAAACGGCCGATCCAAACGTTCTGAAGTTTGCCGAAATTGCCGATGACCACACACAGGGCGATGGGTATGCCGCGGGCACCACACTTCCCGCAGGTTATTACCTGATTCGCGATATTGGGTATAAGCAGGGCGTGGAAGGCGAGCCGGTGGTTTACAACATCTCCACCCTCACCATGAATGATGCAGGGGCATTTAACCCGGAGACCAAGACCGATGTGCCGCAGGTTGACAAAAAGGTTCTTGAGGTCAACGACAGCAGCAATGGCACCGATCAAGGGGACTGGAGCAATACCGTTGCGGATTACGATGTTGGCGACCATGTCCCATTTGTACTTACCGGCACCCTCCCCAGCAACTATGATACCTATGTCCGGTATACCTACCAGTTTGTGGATACCCTTTCGGCCGGTTTGACCTATGACGGCAACGCTAAGGTCTACGTTACAAATGGCGATACAAAAACAGACATCACGGAAAAGGCTGTTATCGTGCCTGCGGTTCAGGCCACTGGCACTACTATTACCGTGACCTTTGCGGATCTGAAAAAGATCGATGGTATTACATTTGACAAGGATTCCCTCATTCAGGTCGTTTACACCGCTGCCCTCAACGAAAATGCCGTTGTTGGCGGCACGGGCAACCCGAACAGTGTGCATCTTGTCTTCTCCAACAACCCCAATGATAATGGCGAGGGCGATCCTCCGACCGGCGAGACCCCGGAGGACAAGGTCACCGTTTTCACCTTTAAGATCGTGGCAGACAAGGTCGATGAAGAAGGCACGGCGCTGGAAGGCGCGACCTTCTCCCTCTACAAGGCGTTTGCCGAGGGCGCCGAGAAGCCGGAGGGCGTGACAGAAGCCGACAAGGTAGAGAAAGACAATAAGACCTATTACAAAATCGAAACCATCGTAGGCGCCGACACGAACGTGTTTACCTTCAGCGGCCTGGACGCCGGCGATTATATGCTGCGCGAGGATGTTGCCCCGAAGGGCTACAACAAGGCGGACGACAAATACTTTACCGTTACGGCAACGTATGAGGGCGACAAGCTGACTGGCTTTAAGGAGATTCCCGATTTTCAGGTAAAGCAGGAGGAGGATAAGGGCGTCACCGGCGTTCAAACGGCAATCGTCAACATCCGCGGCGTCCTCCTTCCCTCCACCGGCGGCATCGGCACCACCATCTTCTACCTGGTGGGCGGCCTCTGCGTTGCGGCGGCGGCGGTGCTGCTCATCACCAAAAAGCGGATGGGCAAGCCGGAATAACCCCCCTTCCCGCGCGCTTTAGCCCTGCCGGCCCGGCACAGCCGGGCGGCAGGTACTGCCAAGGTTTTTATTCGCAAGGGCTTTTTTCCCCGCCGCCCGCGCGGCGGCGGGGAAAGGCCCCCGCCTGGGGCCTCCCGGGCGGCAGCAGTAAGGAGAGCCTCGCACAATGAAGCAATATCTCAAAAAACATATCTTTGAGCTGGTGCTGTACCTCGTGCTTTTTGCGGGGCTTTGCTTAATGCTGTATCCCATCGTGAGCAACTGGTGGAACTCCCGCCACCAAACCCGCGCCATCTCCGAGTACGTCGAGATGGTCGAAACCGTTTCTACCGAGCAGCAGGACGCCATGCTTGCCGCCGCCCACGCCTACAACGCGCGGCTGGCCGGCCAGGATACCAACTTTTTGCTGGAGGAGGACCAGCAGCTGGAATACAACTCGCTGCTGGATATCTCCGGCACCGGGGTCATGGGGCGCATCCGCATCCCCTCCATCAACGTTGACCTGCCCATCTACCACACCGTGGAGGAAACCGTGCTTCAGGTGGGCGTGGGCCACATCCCCGGCTCCAGCCTGCCGGTGGGCGGCCCCGGCACCCACAGCCTGCTCTCCGGCCACCGCGGCCTGCCCTCCTCCCGCCTGTTTACCGACCTGAACCAGATGCAGGTGGGCGACATCTTTATCATCAGCGTGCTGGGCCAGACCATGACCTATCAGGTCAACCAGATCCGCATCGTCCTGCCCGAGGAGGTCGATGAACTTTCCATCACCCCCGGCAAAGACTATGTTACCCTCATCACCTGCACCCCCTACGGCATCAACACCCACCGCATTTTGGTGCGGGGCCACCGCATCGAAAACCTCAGCGACGCAACCCTGGCCATCGTGTCCGAGGCAAGGCGGGTGCCGGTGGGCTATGTCACCGCGGTGCTGGCGGTGCCGCTGCTGGCCATTACCGCGCTGGTCATGGTGCTGTTTGGCGGCCGCGGCGGCAAAAAGGGCGGCAAAAACAGCCGCGAAATGCTCAACGCGCTTAAAAAACAGGGCGGCGGGGACGCCAAGTAAACCCCCAAACCCTGCCGCAGCCATCTTAACCAAAACTCCCACGGCAGAAACTGCCCCACACAAAACAGGAGGAGAGGCCCAATGAAAACAAAACGGGATCAATACAAAAAGGAGCGGGGCCGCATGCTGTCCGCCCTGCTGGCCTTTGTGCTGGCGTTTGGGCTGGCCGTGGCCGCCCCCTCTCTGGACGGCCCGGCCCTTGCCGCCGGCCCGGGCGGCGGGCCCGACCTGGTCGGGCAGGGAGGCGGTGCTGCCGGCGATCCTGCCGATGTGCCGGACGGGCAGAGCACAGAGCCCTCCGCCCCAGCCGCCGGGCCGGCCACAACGCTGGACGACGCGCTTAAAGCGGGCGGGTGCAGCCTGACCCTGCAGTTCCCGGAAACGGGCACCAATGTGATCGGCAGTTCCGAAAAAATAGAAAACCCCGCAACAGGATCTCTGGTTGTGGATGTGTATAAAATTGCCGATGCGGTCAGGCTGCCCGGCTACCAGACCTACCAGTTCAGCGTAAGCAGAGCCAGAAATGCCGCCCTGTATGACGCGATCGACAAGCTGCTTACAAAGGAACTGGAAGACGCCGGCTGGTACAGGGACGATGCCGGCAACGATACCATCAACTTTTACTATGCGCCGGACCCCGACGCTGAGGATGTGCGCAGCTGGTCCGAGTTTGTGGACGCGCTGGCCCGCGCCTGCCTGCTCAAGAGCAACAAGATAGAGCCTGTGCGGGGGCAATTTGGCGAAACGATCGAAGACCTTGACCCCGGCCTTTACCTCACGGTGGTGCATGGCACGATCCTGGACAGCGGCTTCCTCCCGGACGACGGCGACCAATACAAGGACGAGGGCGAGGTCCCCGAGTTTGCCTACCCGGAGTACATCACCGCCCAAAAGCTGATCGGCGCAAACGACCAGTTTGAGCGGTATATCGACGGTACCATCTGCACCGAACTGGCCGGCACCGCCTACGATGAAACCTACCTTTACCTCTTCCAGCCCCAGCTGGTCTCGCTGCCCGGCTATTCGGCGGATGGTGTGGCGGGCCTGAATACCCCCAACAACACCTCCGACCCCGCCGGCAGCTGGCAGACGGCGGTCACCCTGATCACCAAGCACGGCGCCAAGCCCCGGTACATCGACCTGCAGATCGTTAAAAAGCTGCCCAAATACCTCGCCGGGGAGGACAGCGTCACCTTTGTGTACCAGATCGAATATACCGACGAAAAGGGCGATAAGCGCACCATGACCGAGGCCATCAGCTTTGACGGCCCCAGCGCGGGCGGCAAGGAGACCCGGGTCATTGTGAGCCGCATCCCCCTTACCAGCGACATCAAGGTCACCGAAATTTATACCGGCTACACCTACCAGTTTGCCGGCGTGGAGGCACAGACGGCGCAAAACCTCACCAAAACCGGAACGGTTTACCCAACACTCGGCACGCCGGATGCGAAAAGCCACAGCATTACCATCCATGCCGCCGACCTGCAGGCCGGTTCCATCCTGCTTACCGTGCCAAACGCGCCGGACGCGGCCGACAAAAACCCCACCGCCCACACCGCCCGGCTGGACGACGGCGTTACCCACATCGTTACCTTCAGCAACGACCTTGCCCCAACCAACAGGGGCGGCGGCTCGGTGGTCAACAGCTTTGCGGTCGATGCAGACAGCAAATGGACCTGGACCAAGCGTGCGTATGATTCCAACACCCAAAAGTGGAAGGAAGACAAGTACACCTTAAACGACGGCAAGTGGGTGCCTGTTGCCAGCGCCCCGGCCGGTAACTGAGGAGGGCTTACGGTATGAAAAACAAACGTATCCTGCTGGCCCTTCTGGCGCTGGCACTGGCGGCTACCACCGCCCTGCCCGCCGCAATGGCCTACTTTACCACCAACGCCCGGGCCACGGGTACCCGCACGCTTGAGCTGGGCGGCAGGACCACCATTGAGGAAGAAATGGAGGGGTGGGTCAAGCAGCTTACCGTTTCGGCGGATCCAGACTCCCAGCCCATGTGGGTGCGCGCCCGGGCCTACTCCGGGGCCTCTGGCCAATATACTTATATCCCCGGCGACGGCTGGGAACAGCGGGGCGATTGGTATTACTTTACCACCCCGCTGGCAAACCCGGCCACCGAGGGCACGCTGGGCAGCACTTCCAAACTGGAGGTCGAGGTTACGCCCCCCCCGCTTGGGGGGGACCAAACCCCGGACGCCTTTGACGTGGTGATCGTTTACGAGAGCGCCCCGGTGCTCTATGGCACAGACGGCCAGCGGCTAAGCTGCGATCACCCGGACGTCTGGAAAGCCGCCGCCCCGCCGGCCGGTACTTAAAGGAGGGAGCGCGTGATGAAACATCTTAAAAAGCTTGCGGCCTCCTCCGCCGTGACCATCGCCGCGCTGGCGCTGGCCATCGGCCTGCTGGGCTACAGCACCATTGGCGGGGCGCGCGCCGCCCTGACCTATTACTCCGACAACTACATCTCCGAGATGCAGCTGCTCGAGATCGGCGTTACCCTGTACGAAAACGGCCTCCCGGTGGCCACCGGCACCGACCATCAGGTCACAACGGTCAAGGACAACACCAACAACGTGATCCGCGATGGCAACAAAAAGGGCCTGCTGCAAACGCTTCTCCTCCGGCAGGATGGGGAACTGAAGGAGCAAAACGAATTCCACCTTGGCGTTTGCTATGCTGAGGAGTTAAAGGTCCGCAACGCCACCAACAACACCAACAACACCAGCACATCCGATAAGCACATCACCCAGTACATCCGGGTCACCATCACCCGCTACTGGGAGAATGATCAGAACAAGAAGCTGGCCAGCCTGGATCCCGCCTTCATCCAGCTGCTGCTGGGCGATACCCCGCTTTCCTCCCAGAAAGACGCGCCCCGCTTTGAGGCCAACGGCTGGCTGGAGGACAACAAATCCCGCACCCCCGAGCGGATGGTGCTCTACTACACCCTGCCGGTAAAGCCGGGCGATGAGACCAAACCCTTTGCCGATACCTTCCGCATTGACCCCAAGGCCGGCGAGGAGATGACCCTGGAAGAGATCAGCAGCAGCAGCGACGGCGTCACGGTCGAGCGCGTCTACCGCTACAACAACGCAAGCTTCCATTTAGACGTCCGGGTGGACGCCGTGCAGGACCACCACGCGGCCGACGCCATGCAAAGCGCCTGGGGCCGCACCGTTATCATCAACGAGGCCGGCGTAATCACCGACATTCAGTAAGGGAGGGGCCCAAGCATGAAAAAACAAATTCTTGCCATCGCCCTTGGGCTCGTGCTGCTGTTTACGGCCGGCACGGCCGCCCTTGCGGCCGACGATGGGGGCCAGTGGGAGGTAAGCTATGCCGGCGGCAAACAGCTGGAGAGCGACTATGCCTTCAGCGGCCTGGCGGACAAGGTTTTCCAGATGCAGCCGGGGGACGAGATCGAACTGACGGCCAACCTGAGCAACAAGGATTCCGCCGCCTCCAACTGGTACATGACCAATAAAGTGATAAAAACCCTGGAGGAAGCGGAACACACGGTAGCAGGCGGCGCGTACACCTACCGCCTTACCTACCAGGGCCCCGGCGACGCCGAGGAACTGGAGCTCTACAACAGCCAGCGGGTGGGCGGCGAAACCACCCAGGGCCGCGCCCTGGCCGACGGCCGCATCGGCCTTGAGCAGGCCACCGAGGGCCTGGAGGACTGGCTCTATCTCGACACCCTTGGCAGCGGCCAGGCCGGCGTTGTGCGGCTGCGCGTTGCGCTGGACGGCGAATCCCAGGGCAACGCCTATCAGGACACCCTGGCCCGCCTGCAGCTCAACTTTGCGGTGGACCCGGTTACCGAGTACAACCGCACCGAGACCCGCACCGACAACCGCACCCAGCAGCGGGAACTGCGCATCGTGCGCACCGGCGACGTCAACGAGGCCCTGCCCTTTATCATCCTGGCGGGGGTCAGCGGGCTGCTGCTGCTCATTCTGGGGCTGATGGGCCTGGCCGAAAAAAAGCGGCTTAAAAAGGCCGCCCAAAAGCTTACCTGCCTGGCGCTGGCCGGCTTTTTAGCCCTCAGCATGCCCGCCGCGTTTGGCTTAACGGCACACGCCGCGGACGCGGGCGCACAGGATCCGAATGCCCCGGCTGGAACCACCCAGAGCGAGGACGAGCTGCGTAGCTATCAGGTGCGCATCTTCCCCGGCCTGCAAACCGCTGCCGCACAGGGCGCAACCATCACCGTGGTCCAGAGCGATGATGGAAATGGTACAAATGGAAAAACCCTTGTGCCTCGCCAACTCATAGATGGGGAGATCAAACTCGACGAGGTGCCGGGCGGCAGCTTTCTCACCATCACCATCGACGACCCGGCCGACGGCAGCGGCACCAAATACTACCTGCGCGGCGTGCGCGAGAGCGGCGAGGACAACAGCACCCTCAGCGCGGCCGCCTTTCAGGTGGACCGGGACGTCGATTATGTGATCGCCTACGGCATCAAGGGCCAGCGGGTGCGGTACGTTCTGCGCTTTGTGGATGCAAACGGCAACCGCCTGATGGAGGACCGTGAGTACTGGGGCAATGTGGGCGACAAGCCCATCGTGGCCTGCCAGTACATCGAGGGCTACCGCCCCAACGCGCTCAACCTCACCAAAACCCTCGTGGCGGAGGACGACATCAAGGAAAACGTCTTTGAGTTTGTCTACACCCCGCTGGGCACCAATGTGACCACCGAGTTCATCGACGGCGGCGTTACCTTTGTGGATGGCGGCGTCACCGTGATCGAGGGCGGCGGTGGCGGCGGCGGTGCGGCGCCCGGCCCGGGCGGCCCGGCCGCGCCGGCAGGC
>CAJTVI010000074.1 GCA_910579545.1 uncultured Oscillospiraceae bacterium
CGGCGGTGCGGCCCTGTTTTGGGTCTGGCTGGCCGGCGCGGTGGGGTGCGGGGCCTTTTTTGGGGCGGCATACCTGCGCTGCCGCGCGCAGTTTTGCACCGCGCTGCCGGTGGAGGATGCAGGGCTCAGGGCGGTGCTGGAGGGCAGCGGCCTGCGGCGCAGGGTACGGCTGCGGTGCAGCGGCCGGATCAAAACCCCCATGACCTACGGCCTGCTGCGCCCGGTGATCCTGCTGCCCCAAACGGCCGACTGGACGGACCTGCCCGGCCTCTGCCTTGCCTTGGAGCACGAGCTGATGCACATCCGGCGGCTGGACGCGCTGCGCAAGGGGCTGCTTTTGTGCGCCGCCTGCGTCCACTGGTTCAACCCCCTTGCCTGGTGCATGCTGCTGCTGGCCGGCCGGGATATGGAGCTGTGCTGCGACGAAGCGGTGGTGCGCCGGCTGGGCCTTGGCCGCCGGGGGGAGTACGCCCGGGCGCTGCTGCGCATGGAGGAACAAAAAAGCGGCCTGCCGCCCCTTGCCAGCGCCTTTGCCGGCAATGCGGCAGAGGAAAGGATCCTTGCCATTATGAAAACCAAAAAGCGCTCGCTGGCCGCGCTGCTTGCGGCCCTGCTGCTGGTGTGCTGCGTGGGGGTGGGCTTTGCCACCACGGCGCGGGCCGGCAGCGAACCGCCCCGCCCCGGTGCGCCGGGCGGCGGGTTTACCAAGGAGGAACTGGACTGGCTGGCCGGCCTTTGGATGGAGGGGTATAACAAGCTGACCGTGGCCGAATACCAACAGGCGATGTGGGCCGGGCGGGACGCCCCGGGGCGGATCGCCCTGCTGGACCGGTACGGCTGGTATCTGGCCGGGCTTACAGCGGAGGAGCGCGCCGGGCTTACGGCCGAGGAACAGGCCTTTGCCGGATATTTTGAAACGGTGTACAGCCCGCTTACCGCCGAGTGGTGGCAAAAGATCGCCTTTTCCGGCGGGGTGGGGGACACGGCCGAAAACGGCAGCTCGGTGCTGCTGGAGTACACCTGCTATCTGCGCATCCAGGACGCCGAACGGCTCACGGTGGGGGAGTACGAGCAGACCCGCCTTGCCGTGCAAGCGGCCCTTGAGCGGCTGGCCGCCGAACAGCTGGCCGCCGGCCCATCCGGGCTTGCCCGGCAGAGGGGCATGCAGGATGTGGACCTTACCGATCTGGAGCGGCAGCTTAGCACCGATCAGCTGGCCGTATCCCTCAAGGGGGGCGTGCTGGTGTGGGGCTTTGGGCCGGAAAGCGCCCAGCCCCAGGACGCGCAGGGACAAGGTCGGGAGACGCCCGCCGGCCCAGCGCAGCCGGCGGACGCCGCATCCGGGCAAAGCGGGCAGGGGCAGCCCGAGCCCGCCGAGCAGCGGGAATATCCGCGGGCTTCCCGCGCGGACTACGACGACCTTTTTGTGGCGGTAAAAACCGAGGGCTGGCAGCAGCTGCCGCTGGCGGAGTTTGACCAGCGCCTGCTGGACTGGGCCAACGAACATTTTGAGGCCTATGGCCGCATCAGCTGCGATGCGATCTGGAACGACTATGGCGCGGAGCTGACCGCGGAGGAAAAACGCTTTGTCTCGCTGACCTGCGCGCTTTCCGGCACCGAAAACGGCATGCGGGTGCGCGCTTTGCATACCGGCCGCCCCGAGGAGTCCTCCGGCGTTTCGGCCAGCCTGCCCAGCCGCATGGAGGAAGCGGGCGGCGGGGCAGCCTGGTGCGACCTTTACTACCAGCTCTTTTACCGTGTCGCCGACCCCGCCGCCGTTACGGTGGCCGAGCGGGACGCCTGCGTGGGCGGGATGCTGGCTGAGATCGAACGGTTTTGGCAGGACACCAGCCTGGACGCCCTGCTGGCCATGAGCGAGGAGGAGGTTGCCGAAGAGTTCCGGCGCTGGGCGGCGCAGAACAGCACCGACGGGGTGCGGTTTGAGCCGGTCACGGCGGGAGATATCCACTATGAGGCGATGGACGAGCGGCGGGTTTTGTAGCCGCGCCCTTGCCCCTGCAAAGCCGCCGCCCTTATAAAAACAAACAAAACACGGCCGGGACTGCCTTGCGCTGCAAGGTTCCCGGCCGTTTTTGGAATGGTTTGGGATGCCGCAAATCAAGGGTGCCGCTCTTCTCAAAGATGCCGCCCCATTTAATGGGCTCCCGCTTTTGCGGCATAGAATGGGCCGCGGCCAAACGGATGGAGGCCCATAAAGCCCTTTGGCTTTACACCCGCTCGCTTACCAGATGGAAGCCCGCGTCGGTCAGCGCCTTGCGGATCTCCTCGATCTGGGCGTGGTCGCGGGTCTCGAGCCCCAATTTTAAGAAGCAGCTGGTAATGGCCATGCTGGTGTCGCCCCGGTCGTGGTGGACGCTTACCACATTGCCGCCGCACTGGCTGATGATCTCGCTGACCCCCTGCAGCTGGCCGGGCTTGTCCTCTAAGGCGATCATCAAATTGACGTTGCGCCCGCTCATTACAAGGCCGCGGGTGATCACCCGGCTCAAAATATTCACGTCGATGTTGCCGCCGGACACAAGGCACACCGCCTTTTTGCCCGCCAAATCCACCTTGTGGAACATGGCGGCGGCCACCCCCACCGCGCCGGCCCCCTCGGCGATCAGCTTTTGCTTTTCGATCAGGGCCAGAATGGCGGCGGCGATCTCGTCCTCGCTCACGGTCACCACCGCGTCCACATACTGCTCTACCATGCGGAAGGTGGTGTCGCCCGGGCGCTTTACCGCAATGCCGTCCGCAAAGGTGGATACAAGCTCCAGCGCCTGCTGGCTGTGGGCCTTGAGGCTGTTCAGCATGCTGGGCGCGCCCGCCGCCTGCACCCCGTACACCTTTACCTCCGGCCGCAGCTTTTTAATGGCAAAGGCCACCCCGCTGATCAGCCCGCCGCCCCCAATGGGCACCAGTACGGCGTCCACATCGGCCAGCTGGTCCAGTATTTCCAGCCCGATGGTGCCCTGGCCGGCGATCACCTCGTCGTCGTCAAAGGGATGGATAAAGGTGGCCCCGGTCTCGGCCTGCAGCTTGCGGGCGTACTCGTAGGCGTCGTCGTAGCCGCCCTTTACCAGCTTTACCTTGGCCCCCAGCCGCTTGGTGGCCTCCACCTTGCTGATGGGCGCGCCGTCCGGCATGCAGATGGTGCTGGGGATGCCGTTTTTGGTGGCGGCCAGCGCCACACCCTGCGCGTGGTTGCCGGCGCTGCAGGCAATAATGCCCCGGGCCTTTTCCTCCTCGGTCAGCTGGCTGATCTTGTAGTAGGCGCCCCGCAGCTTAAAGCTGCCGGTCACCTGCAAATTTTCGGTTTTCAGGTACACCTCGCCCTCACAGCCAAGGCCGGGCGCGGCGATCAGGTCGGTTTTGCGGGCCGCGTCCTTCAGCACAAAGGCGGCGTGGTAGATTTTATCCAGTGTCAGCATGGCGGTTTTTCGCTCCCTCTATTCTTTCTTAAAGCCTCAGTCGTCGATCACCGGAATCTCGGCAGGGTCCTGCTCGTCCAGATGGGCTAAGTAATGTTTGGTGTCGGCCGCGATCACCCCCGAAAGCATCAGCACGGCCACTAAGTTCGGCACCGCCATCAGGGCGTTGAGGATGTTGGAGATGTTCCACACCATGTCCAGCGCCAGCACCGGGCCGATCACCACAATGGCGGTAAAGATCACCTTGTAAGGTAAAATGGCTTTACGGCCCAGCAGGTACTCGGCGCAGCGCTCGCCGTAGTAGGACCAGCCCAAAATGGTGGAGTAGGCAAAGGTGATGATGCCAATTACCAGGATGGCCGGCCCCAGCACCGGGATCTGGCCAAAGGCGGCGGAGGTCATCTGGCCGCCGTTTTCAAGGCCTTCGATGTTGATGGAGGGATTTTTCATCACGGTGGTCACCAGCACAAGGCCGGTCATCAGGCAGACCACCACGGTGTCCCAAAAGGTGCCGGTGGCCGAAACCAGGGCCTGCCGCACCGGGTTGCGGGTCTGGGCGGCACTGGCCACCAGCGGGGCCGAGCCAAGGCCGGACTCGTTGGAAAAAAGCCCCCGCGCCACGCCGGCGCTGGCGGCCGCCATGATGCCGCGCCCCACAAGGCCGCCGGCCACCGCGCCGGGGGTAAAGGCCAGCTTTACAATGGCGGCCAGCGCCGGCAGCAGGAAATCGCGGTTGAGCACCAAAATCACAATGCAGCCCAGCACATAAAACACCGACATAAAGGGCACCAGCTTTTCGCACAGCCGCGCAATGGACTTGATGCCGCCGATGATCACCACCGCCGTAATGGCCCCAAACACCAGCCCGATGGCAATGCGGGGGATGTGCAGAAAGGCAAGGTTGTTCTCGATGATCTCGGCAATGGCGTTGATCTGGGTGCCGCAGCCAATGCCAAACGAGGCAATGGCCGCAAAGGCCGCAAACACAAGGCCCAGCCATTTCATATGGAGCCCGCGCTCCAGCGCGTACATGGCGCCGCCCTGCATCCGGCCGTCCCGGGTCATCACCCGGTATTTGACCGCGATCAGCGATTCGGCATACTTGGTGGCGATGCCAAACACGCCGGTAAGCCAGCACCAGAACACCGCCCCCGGCCCGCCGATGAATACGGCGGTGCCCACCCCCACGATGTTGCCGGTGCCAATGGTGGAGGCCAGCGCGGTGGTAAGCGCCTGGAACTGGCTTACCTCGCCGGGCGAGTCGGGGTCCCGGGTCACCGAGAGCTTGATGCCGGTAAAGGTTTTGCGCTGGATAAAGCCGGTGCGCACGGTCAAAAACAGGTGGGTGCCAAACAGCAAAACGACCATGGGCAGCCCCCACACAAAATCGTTTACCACCTGGATGGCGTTGGAAATGGCCTGCATACAAATCCCCCTCAGCGCCGGCAAACCCCCTGTGGCCCCTGGCCATGCAGGGCCCCCGTCTGCCGCCGCAAAAATGTGCAAAGATACCAATTATTGTACGCAATCCGCCGGATGAAATCAAGAGCGGAGGCCGGATATTTTGCCCAAAGCCCCAAAACTTTGGGCAAAGGGGCCGCCCAAATGGCCCCATCGGGCGCAAATCGGCATTGACAAAACCCTGTGCAGGGGATACTCTAACTATATAGCGATATAATATGCGGCGGATCTAAAGATCAAGATCAACGTTAAAGGAGGATGTCAAGATGAAAAAACGCGTGGGGATCCTTACCTCCGGGGGCGATTGCCCGGGCCTGAACGCAACCATCCGCGGGGTGGCCAAGGCGCTGTACCAGCGCATGGGCGAGAATGTGGAGATCGTGGGCATTGCCAACGGCTATTCCGGCCTGATCAACGGCGAGTGGCGGGTGATGCAGCCGCACGAGTTTTCTGGCATTCTCACGGTGGGCGGCACCATCCTGGGCACCAAGCGCACCCCCTTTAAGCTGATGCGGGTCGTGGGGGAGGACAATGTGGACAAGGTGGAGGCCATGAAAAAGAACTACGCCGCCATGAAGCTGGACTGCCTGCTCACCTTAGGCGGCAACGGCACCCACAAAACGGCCAACCTGCTCAGCGAGGAAGGGCTCAACATCATCGGGCTGCCAAAAACCATCGACAACGACATCTACGGCACCGACGTTACCTTTGGCTTTCACACCGCGGTGGACATTGCCACCGACGTGATCGACCGCATCCACACCACCGCCGGCAGCCACAGCCGTGTGATGGTGGTGGAGGTCATGGGCAACAAGGCCGGCTGGCTTACCCTGTACGCCGGCATTGCGGGCGGGGCCGACATTATCCTGATCCCCGAGCTGCCCTATTCCATCGACAACGTCTGCCGCGCGGTGGAGGGCCGGGGCAAGCAGGGCAAAAAGTTCTCGATCGTGGCGGTGGCCGAGGGCGCTTACGACACCGAGGAAGCCCGCATGAAGAAAAAGGAGCGGGCGGCCAGGCGCCAGGAGGCGGGCGAGGCCACCGCGACCAACCGCATCGCCAAGCAGATCGAGAGCATGACCGGCCTTGAGACCCGGGTCTGCGTGCCGGGACACATGCAGCGCGGCGGCAGCCCCTCGGCCTACGACCGGGTGCTGGCCACCCAGTTTGGCGTGCACGCGGCAAAGCTGGTGGAGGCCGAGCAGTACGGCGTGACCGTTGCCATGAAAAACCGCCGCATTGCCGAAAACCCCTTGAGCGAGATCGCCGGCAAAAGCCGCCTGGTCCCGCCCGACCACGCCATGCTCTCGGTGGCCCGCCGCATGGGGGTCAGCCTGGGGTAAACCGCGCGCCGGGCCGGCAAAACGCCCCGGCTCCAAAAAGGGGCTTGACAAGCCCCCGCGTAAGCTGATACAATAGCCCAAAAGCAAAGCCCGTTTTATTTGCGGGCAGTGTTTCAAATGCGATGACAGGGAGAAAGCAAAGGCTTTGCGCGCTGGGGGGCGGCCCGCCCCCGCAAGAGAGCTGCCGGCTGGTGCAAGGCAGTGCCGCCGCCTTTGTATACTGGCCCTCGAGCAGCCGCGCTGAATTACCCTCCGTTAAAAGGAGGGCGGGTAGGCGCGGCCGGTGCTCCGCCGTTAGCGGGAGGGTGGTTCGCGCTTTTGCCAAAAAACGCCGACCATGCAGAGCGGTCGCCCTTTGGGGCGGCAATGAGAGTGGTACCGCGGGCGGTTCTTGTTTTGTACAGGGGCCCTCGTCTCTCAAGGGGAAGCACCCCCTTGGAGGACGAGGGCTTTTTTGTTTCCCCTTTGGTCCCTGCCGGCCGGGGCAGCCCGGCCAAAACGCAAAAACCCCAAACCGGGTTACGATGGAGGAGTGCAAGTTATGATGGACGCAACCAAATACCATGTAGGCTACTACCCGCCGCCGGTGTGCGAGTACCGCTGGGTCAAAAAGGACCACATCGAAAAGGCTCCGGCCTGGTGCAGCGTGGACCTGCGGGACGGCAACCAGGCCCTGATCGTGCCGATGAGCCTCGAGGAAAAATTAGAGTTCTTCAAGATGCTGGTCAAGGTGGGCTTTAAGGAGATCGAGGTGGGTTTTCCGGCCGCCAGCGAGACCGAGTACGAGTTTTTGCGCACCCTGATCGAAAAGGATATGATCCCCGATGACGTTACGGTGCAGGTGCTTACCCAGTGCCGGGACCACATCATCCGCAAGACCTTTGAGGCGGTAAAGGGCGCGCCGCGGGCGGTGATCCATTTTTACAACTCCACCAGCGTGGCCCAGCGCGAGCAGGTCTTTAAGATGAGCCGGGAGGAGATCAAAAAGATCGCCACCGACGGGGCCGAGCTTGTCAAGCAGCTGGCGGCCGAGTATGACGGCAACTTTTTGTTTGAGTACAGCCCCGAAAGCTTTACCGGCACCGAGCCGGAGTACGCCCTTGAGGTCTGCAACGCGGTGCTGGACATCATGCAGCCCACCGCCGAGCGTCCCATGATCATCAACCTGCCGGTCACGGTAGCCATGAGCATGAGCCACATCTACGCCAACCAGATCGAGTATATGAGCGACCGGCTGCACTACCGCGAAAACGTCATCCTCAGCCTGCACCCCCACAACGACCGGGGCTGCGGCGTGGCCGATACCGAGCTGGCCCTTCTGGCCGGGGCCGACCGGGTGGAGGGCACCCTGTTTGGCAACGGCGAGCGCACCGGCAATGTGGATATCGTCACCCTGGCGCTCAACATGCTCACCCACGGGGTGGATCCCAAGCTCGACTTCAGCGATATGCCCGCCCTTGTGGAGGTGTACGAGCGGGTGACCCGCATGCATGTGTACGAGCGCAGCCCCTACGCCGGCGCGCTGGTGTTCGCGGCCTTCAGCGGCAGCCATCAGGACGCCATTGCCAAGGGCATGAAGTGGCGGGAGGAGCAGCACCTGCACGAGTGGACGGTGCCCTATATCCCCATCGACCCGCACGACCTGCACCGCACCTATGACGCCGACGTGATCCGCATCAACAGCCAGAGCGGCAAGGGCGGCATCGGCTACCTGCTGGAGCAGAACTACGGCTTTGTGCTGCCGCCCAAAATGCGCGAGCACTTTGGCTATACGGTCAAGAGCATCTCGGACCATGCGCACAAGGAATTGAGCGCCGCCGAGGTGTACGAGGTGTTCAGCAAAACCTACCTCAACCGGGTCAGCCCCTACGAGGTCATCGAGGCCCATTATATCCAAAAAAAGGGCATCTTTGCGGTGGTCACCCTCAAGCGGGGCAGCGTCTCGCAGGAGTTCAGCGCCATGGGCAACGGCCGGCTGGACGCGGTAAGCAACGCCATCAAGGCCGGCACCGGCATGGACTTCTCGGTGGAGATCTACACCGAGCACGCCCTCACGGTGGGTTCCACCAGCCAGGCGGCCACCTATGTGGGCCTTAAATGGGCGGACGGCGGCATCAGCTGGGGCGCCGGCACCGACGACGACATCATCGTGGCCAGCGTCAAAGCGCTGGTAAGCGCCATCAACAACCACTGAGCGGCCTTTGGCGGCCCCAAAACCGCCGGCGCAAAGCAAAAACAGGCATGCCCGCCCCTGGCGGGAGAAACGAAAAAGGGGGAAGTACCTGTGGGAATGACCATGACCCAAAAGATCCTTGCGGCCCACGCGGGGCTGGACACCGTAAGCCCCGGGCAGCTGATCAGCGCAAAGTTAGACGTTGTTTTAGGCAACGACATCACCACCCCGGTGGCCATCAACGAGTTTGAAAAGGCGGGCTTTACCAGCGTGTACGACCGCACCCGCATCAACATCGTGCTGGACCACTTTGTGCCCAACAAGGACATCAAAAGCGCCCAGCAAAGCAAACAGTGCCGCGATTTTGCCAACAAGTACGACATCTTAAACTTTTTTGACGTGGGCAAGATGGGCATCGAGCACGCGCTTTTGCCCGAGCAGGGCATTGTTACGGCCGGCGACTGCATCATCGGGGCCGACAGCCACACCTGCACCTACGGCGCGGTGGGGGCCTTTTCCACCGGGGTGGGCAGCACCGACATGGCGGCCGCCATGGCCACCGGCACGGCCTGGTTCAAGGTGCCCGAGGCCATCCGGGTCACCCTCACCGGCAGCCTGCCCCAATATGTGGCCGGCAAGGACGTGATCCTGCACCTCATCGGGATGATCGGGGTGGACGGCGCGCTGTATAAGAGCCTTGAGTTTACCGGCCCGGGCGTTGCCAGCCTCTCGATGGACGACCGCCTGTGCATCTGCAACATGGCCATCGAGGCCGGCGGCAAAAACGGCATCTTCCCAGTGGACGAGGTCACCCGCGCCTATCTGGACGGCCGCAGCCAGCGCCCTTATACCGTGTATGAGGCCGACCCGGACGCCGTGTACTGCCAGGAGATCACCATCGACCTCTCGGCGCTGGAATCCACCGTTTCCTACCCGCACCTGCCCGAGAACACCCACACCGCCCGCGAGGCCCAAAAGGAGCGGATTGCCATCCAGCAGGTGGTCATTGGCAGCTGCACCAACGGCCGTTTGGAGGATATGCAGGCCGCCTATGAGCTTCTCAAGGGCAAAACCATTGCCAAGGGGGTGCGGGGCATCATCATCCCGGGCACCATGCAGGTGTATAAGGAGTGCCTGCGCCGCGGTTACCTCGAGGCCTTTATCGACGCCGGGTGCATCGTGTCCACCCCCACCTGCGGGCCCTGCCTTGGCGGGTACATGGGCATTCTGGCCGAGGGCGAGCGCTGCGTTTCCACCACCAACCGCAACTTTGTGGGCCGCATGGGCCACACCGCCAGCGAGGTCTACCTTGCCAGCCCGGCGGTTGCGGCGGCCAGCGCCCTGACCGGTTACATCACCGACCCCGCCAGCCTTGCGGGCTGAGCGCGCAAAAGGAGGGAACACCCTATGAACGCAAAAGGCCTTGTGCATAAATACCCGGACAATGTGGACACCGACGTGATCATCCCGGCCCGGTACCTCAACAGCCAAAACGCCAAGGAGTTGGCGGCCCACTGCATGGAGGACATCGACGCCGATTTTGTAAAAAAGGTACAGCCCGGCGACGTGATGGTGGGCGGCTGGAACTTTGGCTGCGGCTCCAGCCGGGAGCACGCGCCGCTGGTGATCAAAACAAGCGGGGTAAGCTGCGTGATCGCCAAAAGCTTTGCCCGCATCTTTTACCGCAACGCCATCAACATCGGCCTGCCCATCTTGGAGTGCGAGGCGGCCAGCGACGGCATCGCGGCGGGGGACGAGGTAGCGGTGGATTTTGATACCGGCCTCATCACCAACCTGACCAAGGGCGAAAGCTACCAGGCCCAGCCCTTCCCGCCCTTTATCCAAGAGATCATTTCGGCGGGCGGGCTGCTGCCCAGCATCCGGCAAAAGGGGGGCTGAGCATGCAAAAACAGATCGCGGTGATCCGGGGGGACGGCATCGGCCCCGAAATCGTAAACGAGGCGCTGCGGGTGCTGGACGTGGTGGCCCTCAAATACGGCCATACCTTCCAGTATATCGATGTGGACATGGGCGGCTGCGCCATCGACAAATGGGGCGAGCCGCTGCCAAAGGTCGAGCTGGACAAATGCCTTGCCAGCGACAGTGTGCTGCTGGGCGCGGTGGGCGGCCCCAAGTGGGAGGGCCTGCCCGGCGACAAACGGCCGGAAAAAGGCCTTTTGCGCCTGCGGGCGGGCATGGGCCTGTACGCCAACAACCGGCCGGCCAAGCTTTGGCCCCAGCTGGCCGAGGCCAGCCCCTTAAAGCCCTCGATCGTGGCAAGGGGCATCGACTTTTTGGTGGTGCGGGAACTGATCGGCGGGGTGTATTTTGGCGGCCATACCACCGAGGAGGTAAACGGCGAACTGGTGGCTACCGACATCATGCCCTATGCCGAGCACGAGATCGAGCGGATCGGCCGCATCGGGTTTGAAACGGCCATGAAACGCCGCAAAAAGCTCTGCTGCGTGGACAAGGCCAACGTGCTGGACACCAGCCGGCTCTGGCGCAAGGTGATGCACCGGCTGCAAACCGAGTATCCCGGTGTGGAGTACAGCGAGATGTTTGTGGACAACGCCGCCATGCAGCTCTGTAAGGATCCCAGCCAGTTTGACGTGATCGTGACCGAAAACATGTTTGGCGACATCCTTTCCGACGAGGCCAGCATGATCACCGGCAGCATCGGCATGATCCCGTCCTCCTCGCTGGGCGAGGGCAGCCGGGGCCTGTACGAGCCGATCCACGGCTCGGCGCCGGACATTGCCGGGCAGGACAAGGCAAACCCCATCGGCACCATCCTGTCCGCCGCCATGATGCTGCGCTACAGCTTTGACGCCCCCGCCGAGGCCGACGCCATCGAGCGGGCGGTAAACGCGGTGCTGGATGCCGGTCTGCGCACCGGCGACATGATGAGCGAGGGCTGCACCCTGGTGGGCTGCGCGGCCATGGGCGACGCGATCCTGGCCCAACTGTAAGCGCCGGGCCGCAGGGCGCGGTGAAACAGCCGCGCTG
>CAJTVI010000075.1 GCA_910579545.1 uncultured Oscillospiraceae bacterium
CGACTGGTACAACCACCCGGACGGCGACGAAATGACCAACTTCCGCCTCACCCCGACCCCGACCCCCCTGCCCCAGACCATCATCCTGTTTAAGGACGGCAAGGTGGTTGCCGCCGACGCCTTTAAGCTTACCACCGCCGAGATGAAAACCGGCACCGAAAACGTTTACACCGGCTGGCAGACCATCAATGGCCAGCAGTACTACTATCACCCCGACACCCACCAGCCGGTCACCGGGCCGCAGGTCATCGACGGCCAGCTGTACAACTTTGGGGCGGACGGCGTGCGCAAAAACCAGCTGCAGGGCATCGACGTCTCCAAATACCAGCGCGGCATCGACTGGGCCAAGGTGCGGGCCTCCGGCATCGACTTTGTCATCATCCGTGCGGGCTACCGCGGCTGGGGCACCGGCGCGCTGGTAGAGGATCCCATGCTTGCCAGCCATGTGCAGGGCGCAAGGGCGGCCGGCATCAAGATCGGGCTGTACTTCTTTACCCAGGCGGTCAACGAGCAGGAGGCGGCCGACGAGGCCGGGTTCGTGCTCAGCCTGATCAAAAAGTACGGCATCCCGGTGAGCTATCCGGTCTACTACGACACCGAAAACTCCGACGGCCGGGGCGCCGGCCGGGCCGACCACCTCGACCGCGGCCAGCGCACCGCCAACGCGGTCACCTTCTGCCAGACCATCCAGTCCGGCGGGTATACCCCCGGCGTCTACTCCTACCGCAGCTGGCTTACCGGCAACCTCAACTTCTCCAGCATCAGCCGCTATAAAATTTGGGTGGCGCACTTTGCCAGCAAGCTGGACTTTAACTATAAGTACGACATGTGGCAGTACACCTCCAGCGGCAGCGTGGACGGCATCCCCGGCCGGGTGGACCGCAACGTTATCTGAGAAGCTGTGCCAATAGCCGCCGATCCCCTTTTTGCACCTTCCCCGGGCGGGCCCTTTTGCAGAGGGCCCGCCCGGGGCTTTGTGATTTTAAAATGTTCAAAAACGCACCGTCAAAATTTTACAAATCTTTTATCTTTACACCTTGACAAGCGCCCCCCGGCTGGGTACACTATCCTGTAATAAAGCCCTGTCCTTCTTCTTTTTTGGCCGGCGGCAGGGCTGTTTATGGGCGCTCTGCCCCGGAAAGGACCCTGTTTTGCATGAAAGAATATAAGCCCCCGCAAAAATCCTTTTTATACTACTGCGGCATTGTGCTGCTGGTAATGCTGCTGCTCAACGCCTTTGTGTTCCCGCAGCTCTTCACCGCCCGGGTGGAGGAGGTGCAGTACGGCGAATTTTTGCAGATGGTGGACGAGGGCCGGGTCAGCCAGGTGGAGGTGGACGAGCACGAGATCGTGTTTGCCGACACCGCCACCCCCACCGGCTACTACAAAACCGGCCGCATGGAGGATCCCGGCCTTGCCCGCCAGCTGTACGAGGCCGGCATCACCCAGTACGGCACCCCCATTGTGCAGCAGGTAAGCCCTTTGGCCAGCATGCTGATCAGCTGGGTGCTGCCGCTGCTGCTGTTTATGCTGCTGGGCCGGGTGCTCATGAGCAGCCTTGCCAAGCGGGCCGGCGGCGGCGCGGGCAACTTTATGTCCTTTGGCAAAAGCAACGCCAAGGTGTATGTGCAGTCTACCGACGGCATCCGCTTTGCCGACGTGGCCGGCGAGGACGAGGCCAAGGAACTGCTGACCGAGATCGTGGACTTTTTGCACAACCCCAAAAAATACGCCGAGATCGGCGCCCGCATCCCCCGCGGCGCACTGCTGGTAGGCCCTCCGGGCACCGGCAAGACCCTGCTTGCCAAGGCGGTGGCCGGCGAGGCAAACGTGCCCTTTTTCTCGATGTCCGGCTCGGAATTTGTGGAGATGTTTGTGGGCATGGGCGCGGCCAAGGTGCGCGACCTCTTTAAACAGGCCAACGAAAAAGCGCCCTGCATCGTATTTATCGACGAGATCGACACGATCGGCAAAAAGCGGGACGGCGCGGGCGGCATTGGCGGCAACGACGAGCGGGAGCAGACCCTCAACCAGCTGCTCACCGAGATGGACGGCTTTGACGGCACCAAGGGGGTCATCCTGCTGGCGGCCACCAACCGGCCCGAAAGCCTGGACCCCGCCCTCTTGCGCCCCGGCCGGTTTGACCGGCGCATCCCGGTGGAGCTGCCCGATCTGCAGGGCCGGGAGGAGATCTTAAAGGTACACGCCAAAAAGGTCAAGATCGGCCCCAATGTGGAGTTTGGGCCGATCGCCCGGGCGGCGGCGGGCGCCTCCGGGGCCGAACTGGCCAACATGATCAACGAGGCGGCCCTGCGCGCGGTGCGGGACGGCCGCAAGGCGGTGACCCAGAACGACCTGATGGAGAGCGTGGAGGTGGTGATCGCCGGTTACCAAAAAAAGAACAAGATCCTCTCAAACAAAGAAAAACTCATCGTCTCCTACCACGAGATCGGCCACGCGTTGGTGGCCGCTTTGCAGGAGGGCAGCGCTCCTGTCTCCAAGATCACCATCATCCCCCGCACCTCGGGCGCGCTGGGCTACACCATGCAGGTGGAAAAAGAGGAGCAGAACCTCATGAGCAAGGCCCAGATCGAAAACAAGATCGCCACCCTCACCGGCGGGCGGGTGGCCGAGGACCTTGTTTTCCACTCGGTGACCACCGGGGCCTCCAACGACATCGAGCAGGCCACCAAGCTGGCCCGCTCGATGGTGACCCGGTTTGGCATGAGCGATTTTGGCATGATGGCGCTGGAAACCGTGAGCAACGCCTACCTGGGCGGGGACGCTTCGCTGGCCTGCAGCCCCGAGACCGCCGCCTTGGTGGATAAAAAGGTGGAGGAGGTCATCCGCACCCAGTACCAAAAGGCCGAGCAGCTGCTGGCCGGGCATATGCGCGAGCTGCACGCGCTGGCAAAGCATTTGTACGAGCACGAGACCATCACCGGCGAGGAGTTTATGCAGCTGATGGAGCACCCGCCCCTGCTGGGCGAAGGGGCCGCTGAGTAAGGCGGACTTTGGGCAAAAGCAGACCTTTAAAACGGCTGGCCGGCCCCTTTGCCCCGGCGGGGCGCGGGGGAACCCGGCCTTTGCAAAAAGCGGTAAGAGAGGGGAGGGGAGCGGATGAAACGCAGATGGCTGCGCCGGCTGTTTTTGCGCCGGGTGCTGGTAGCGCTGATGATCCTATTGCAGATATGCTCGATCGTGTATATCGTCAGCGTGGACACCTTTTACGCCAAGGCATTTGCGGCCGCGCTGCGGGTGGCCAGCGTGTTTGTGGTGCTCTACATCGTAAGCCGCAAAACCAAGCCCGCCTACCGTTTGATGTGGATCATCCTGATCCTGGCCTTGCCGGTGCTGGGCTGCCTTGCCTACCTGCTGTTCAATTTCCAGGCCAGCACCCGGTACTACCGGCACAAGCTGGCCATGCTGGAGCAGGCCACCGCCCCCCTCATGGCCTGCGGGAGCAGCAGCCTGCCCGCCGCCCTTGCGGCCTGCCCCGAGGCCGCGCGGGACCTTACCTACCTGCAAAACTGCGCCCATTTCCCGGTAAGCTGCCACACCGCCACCAGCTATTACAGCCCGGGAGAGGCCTTTTTGCCCGCCTTTTTGGCCGACCTTGAGCGGGCCGAGCGGTACATCTTTTTGGAGTATTTTATCCTGCAGGAGGGCAGGCTCTGGGATCAGGTGCTGGCGGTGCTGCGGCGCAAGGCGGCTGCTGGGGTGCTGGTGCGGGTGATGTACGACGATATGGGCTGCTTTTTTACCCTGCCCGGCAGCTACGCCCGCCAATTGCGGGAGTGGGGCATCGAGGCGGCGGTGTTCAACCCCTTTTCGCCGGTCATCACCGCCATCCAGAACAACCGCGACCACCGCAAGATCGCCTCGATCGACGGGCGGGTGGCCTACACCGGCGGCATCAACCTGGCCGATGAGTACATCAACGCCATCCAGAAGCACGGCTACTGGAAGGACGCCGCCCTGCGGCTGGAGGGGGACGCCGCCTGGAGCCTGACCGTGATCTTTTTGCAGCTCTGGCAGCTTGCCAGCCACACCGCCGAGCCGGACATCGCCGCGCTCTGCCCCTGGCGGGATACCCCCTGCACCCAGGCGCAGGACGGCTTTGTGCTGCCCTATGCCGACAGCCCCATGGACGCCGAAAATGTGGGCGAGCATGTCTACATCCAGATCATCAACCAGGCCCGGCACACCCTTTACATCAACACCCCCTACCTGATCGTGGACGACAACCTCGTTTCGGCCCTCTCGCTTGCCGCCAAGAGCGGGGTGGACGTGCGCATTGTCACCCCCGCCCGGTGGGACAAGCGGCTGGTGCACATGACCACCCGCTCCTACTACCGGCAGCTGGTGGAGGCGGGGGTCAAGGTATACGAGTACTCGCAGGGGTTTATGCACGCCAAAACCTTTGTGGCCGACGGCAAGGTGGCCACGGTGGGCACCACAAACCTCGATTTCCGCAGCCTGTACCTGCATTTTGAGTGCGGCGTATGGATGTACGGCTCCTCGGCCGTGCGGCAGGTGGAGCAGGATTTCCTTGCCACCCTGCCCGATTGCCACCGGGTCACCTTAGAGGAATGCCGCTGCGGCGCGGCCCTGCGGCTGGTGCAGGAGGTGCTGCGGCTTTTTGCGCCGCTCATGTAGCCCCCGCGCGGCCGGCGCGCTTTCTTAGCGCGCCCTCTGCGGGCGGCCCCGCGGCCGGTGTGTTTCCTTGATCCGGCCCCGCGGCCCGGCCCCTGCTCCTGCGCCGGCCCCGCTGCCCGGCCCCCGCCGGGCAGGCCAAAACCCGCAGCAAAACCATCCGCCCCGCGCAGCTTTTGCAAGCTGCGCGGGGCGGATTTTCTGCGCATTCCCTTTTGCCCGCGCCGGGCCTACGGCGCGCCGGGCAATTCCAGCACAAAGGTTGCGCCGCGGGGCTTTCCACCCTCGCCGGGGGTGTCCCGCACATACAGCCGACCGCCATGCAGCCGGCAAAGCTCGGCGGCTACCGCCAGCCCCAGCCCAAAATGCGCGCGGTTTGCGCGGCTGCGCTCGGAGCGGTAAAACCGGTCAAACACCCGGGGCTTTTCACTGTCCGGGATGCCGGGGCCGTGGTCCCGCACCAGCAGGGCCGCCTGGGCGCCGTGCGTTTCCAGCGCCAGTTCCACCGCGCTGCCCGGCGGCGCGTATTCCAAGGCGTTTGCAAGCAGCACCCCCAAAAGCTGCACCAGCCGCTCCTCGTCCCCAAAAATTTCGGGGGCCGGGGCCGGGGGCAGCCGCAGCACCAGCCTGCGGTCTGCGGCCGCGGCCAGGGGCAAAAACTGCTCGTAGGCCCGCCGGCACACCTCCTCCGGCAAAAGCCGGGCGGGCCGCAGCTGCCAGGCGCCGGCGTCGCTGCCCGCCAGCAGCAAAAGGTCGTCCACCAGGCGGGCCATCCGGCGGGTCTCCCGCTGGGCCGCCTGCAAAAACCGCCCGCACTCGTCCGGGCAAAGCCCGGCCGCGCTCAGGCTGGCGTCCACCGCCGCCAAAGGGGTGCGCAGCTCGTGGCTGGCCGCGGCCACAAACTCCTGCTGGCGGGCAAGGCCCTCGGCGGTGGGGCGTATGGCAAGCCCGGCCAGCACCCAGCCGGCCAGGGCCAGCGCGCACACCCCGCCAAGCCCCAGGCCCAGGTACCGCCCGGCCAGCGCCGCCAGCGCCCGCCGGTGCACCGCCGTGTCCTGCAAAAGCAGCACCAGCACCCCGTCCGGCCTTGCGGGGCGGGCCGCGTAGCCGGTGTAGCTCTCCCCGGCGGCGCCCCGCACCGCAAGGGGGATCTGCCAGCGCCGGCCGGACACTACATTATACCAGATGCCCTCGCCGCCGGCGGCCGTTAGCGCCCGCTGGGCCAGTTTCTCTCGCGGGGTGGCGGGCTGCCATACGCCGGCAAACTGCAGGGGGCGGCCGTTGTCCCACAGGCAGGCCACCGTTTGGCCCTGGGTTTCCAGCTCGGCCAAAAACCGGTCCGAGATGCAGCCGGTGGTTTCCAGCTTTTCCAAAAGGCCAGAAAGGCTCCCGGCCAGCAGGGCGTCGGCGCTCTCGCGGTACTGCCGCCGCGCCATCGACCAGCCCGCCCACAGCGCGGCCCCCAGCACAAGGGCGGTCAGCAGGGTGCACACCGCCGTCAGCCGCAGGCGCAGGCTTTGCAGCGGGCCGCGCGCCGCTTTCCTCCGGCTCAGCATCCGGCCAGCTCCAGCCGGTAGCCCGCGCCCCGCACGGTGGCAAGCCGCACCGCGTCCCCCGCGCCCGCCTTTGCCAGCTTGCGGCGCACCAGATAAATGTAGCTGTCCAGCGAGGAATCCTCCACCTCGGCCGCGGCCCCCCATACCCTTGCCAGCAGGGTCTCGCGCGCCAGCAACCGGCCGGGGCTGCGCAGCAGCATCTCCAACAGCTCGCACTCGGTTTTGGATACCTTTACCGGCCCGGCCGGGCCCTCCAGCCGCAGTTCGTTTGGGTAAAGGGTCACGCAGCCCGCCGCGATCCAGCGCCCCGGCTCAAAGCCCGCCGGCCGCCGGGCCAGCGCCCGCAGCCGTGCCGCCAGCTCCCGCAGGTCAAAGGGCTTGGCAAGGTAATCGTCCGCCCCGGCATCCAGCCCGTCCACCCGGTCGCCCACCCGGGCCAGGGCGGTCAGCAGCAGCACCGGGGTGGCCACCCCCGCCGCCCGCGCGCGGCGCAGCACCGCAAGGCCGTCCAGCCCGGGCAGCATCCGGTCCAAACAGCAGGCGTCGTACACCCCGCCGCACAAAAGCGCCAGCCCCTCCTCGCCGTCGCCGCAGGCGTCGGTCTGGATGCCGTCGGCCGCCAGCCCCGCCGCCACCGCGGCCGTCAGGGTCTCATCGTCCTCGATCAGCAAAACACGCACAGGGCAGCACTTCTCTTTCTGGTTTATTTTCCTTTATTATACAGGAGAAACCTCAAAACAATCTCAAAGAAATTCTGACAAATTTGTGATAATAAAGGCTTTTCAGGCTTTTTTGAGAAACCGCTGGTAGCATAAAAGGCATACCGAGGGTGGGGCGCGGGGCGGGCATTGGCCGCTCCCCCTGCCGGGAAGGAGACAAAACAAGATGAACCATCCAACCAAACCATGGGCCGCAAGGCTCCTTTGCCTGCTGCTGGCGGCGGCGCTGCCGGCGGTATTGCTGGCCGGCTGCGGGGCCAAACCCGGCGCGGGAACCGGCGCGGGGACCGCCCCCGCCGCCATGGGCCGCTGGGCCGAGAGCGAGGTAAGCCTGCCCGAGGGCTGCCAGCCTACCGCCCTTTACCAGCTGGCCGACGGCGCCCTCTGGCTGATCGGGGCCGACGACGCCCGGATGTGCTCGGTGCGCTGGCTCTCGGCCGACGGGGGCCAAAGCTGGCAGCAAAGCCCGCTGCCCGCCCCGCTGGATGCCTGCCGGGTGGTGGACGTTTCGCCCGGGGGAGCGGTGCTGGCCCAGCAGTACATCCTTAAGGAAGAAGGGCCCGAAACCTGCTTTTGGCGCATGGCCCCGGGCGGCGAGCCGGAGCCGTTCAGCCTGCCGGACGTTCCCGGCATGTTCCAATGCAGCGCACACTTTATTGACGAAGAGGCCCTTGCCGTATCCTGGAACGCCTATGCGTCCGGCGCGGCACTGCCCGGCCAGGGCGATGGGATCGGCGGGGGCTTTGTGCAGATGGACGCCCCGGACGCCGCTGAGGCGGGCCGGCAGGACGAGGCGGCCCCGGACGCCTCCAGCGCCCCGCAGAACGGCGCAGAACCGGAAGGGTTTTACACGATCAGCTCGGGCGGGGGAGTGCGGCTGCAGCGCGATGAGGACGTGGTGTGCGGCAGCGGCATCTACAGCTTTGCGGACGGCCGCCGCCTGGGCGACTGGCCCGGCATGGAGGGGGACGTCCTGACGAGCGTATCCAACGGCCAAAAGCTCTTTTACGAAAAATACGGCGTCGGCTTTTTGGCCATGGACGCCGCCGGCGGGCAGGAGACCCTTTACACTGGCGATGGGGCGGGCCATCTGGAGGCCGCCTTTGCCGAACCGGACGGCACCCTGTATTTTGCCAACGATCAGGGCATCCACTGCCTGGCCGCCGGCGGCAGCCTGGCGGAAACGGTGGTGGAGGGCAGCGCCATGGCCTTTGCCCACCCCCAGATGGGCGGACAGGCGCTGGTGCGCACCGCCTCGGGAGACTTTTTGCTGCTGCTGGCCGACTACAACTCCGCAGATTACAAGTGTACCCTCTACCGCTACCACTTTGACGAGACCCTGCCCGCCCGGGGCGATACGGTGCTCACGGTCTGGTCGCTGGAGGACAACGAAACGGTGCGCGCGGCCATTGCCGCCTTCGCCAAGACCCACCCCGAGGCGGAGGTGGAGTACACGGTGGCCCAGCCCAGCGATACCGAAGGCCCCGGCCGGGAGGACCTGCTGCGCGCCCTGAACACCGAACTTTTGGCCGGCGGCGGGCCGGATGTGCTGATCCTGGACGGGGTGGATTATGCCCCCTACGCCCGTCAGGGCCTGTTGGCCGACCTGTTTGGCACGGTGAGCGATTTAAAGCTGCTGGACAACATCACCGCCCCCTTTATGCAGGGGGACGCGGTGTATCTGCTGCCCACCCGGTTTGCGCTGCCGGTGCTCTACGCCCCCAAGGAGAGGCTTGCCGCCGCCGCAGGCTGGGAGGGGATGCTCCAGAGCTTTTTGGACGCGCCGCCCCGGCCGGACGTGGCCCCCAATGACGCCGGCTTTTACGACGCCCTGCCCGAGGGCGGGCGGTATGCCTTTTCGGTCAAGGATACCGCCGACCTTGTGGACATGCTGCTGGCCGCCAGCGCCCCGGCCCTTTTAAGCGAGGAGGGCGGGCTGAACGACGCCGCCTTGGGCGATTTTTACGCCGGCGTCGAGGCGGTGGCCCGGCACTACGGCCTGGGCGATTACCGCCCGGCCGACCCGCTGATGGACGTTACGGTGGTCAGCAGTTCAAGCGGGGAGGATTCGGTCATCTCCCACCAGAGCAGCCAGGAATACAGCTGGGGCCGCGCCCTTTTTGCGCGGGAATGGCTTTACACCCCGGCGCTGCTGCTCTGGATGAAGGGCCAGCAGGACGGGGAGGATACCCCCATGGCCGCCGCCCTCCAGCCCGGCCTTGCCGAGGGGGCCTACCGGCCGCAGGTGCTGGCCGCGGTCAACGCCGCCACCGCCCAGGAGGCCCTTGCCAAGGAGTTTGTGCGCACCCTGCTTTGCGACGAGGTACAGGGCGCCATGTTTTACCAGGACGGCCTGCCGGTGACCCAGAGCGGCATGCAGATCGTGGAGGAGCGGTTTAAAACCGCCCGCCATTTTACCCCCGAACTGCTCGAAATCTTCCACGCCCTGCTGGCTGCCGCCAAAACCCCCTCGCTGCCAAGCGAGACCCTGCGCGCGTCCCTTACCGCGCACGCCGAGGCCCTTGCCAAGGGAGCTGAGACGGTACAGCAGGCGGTGGCCGGCACCCAAAAGGACCTGGAGCTCTATTTTGCCGAGCGGGGCTAAGCGCCGGGCAGGGCCGCGCCTGCCCATCTTCAAAGCGGCCCGGCGGCGCGCAGGGCCGGGGGCCGGTTTTCCGCGCCGGGCGCGCCGGGCGCATCCCAGGGGGGATACCGGGGCGGTGTGGTTTTTGCTGCCCAGCTTAGCCGGGCTGGCGGTGTTTGTGCTGGGGCCCTTTGCGGGCACGGTCTGGCGCAGCTTTACCGACGCCGCCGGCCGCCGCTGGCAGGGGGCGGCCAATTACCAAAGCGTGCTGGCCAACGCCGCCTTCCGGCAGGCGGCGGGCAACACGGCGCGGTTTGTCTGCCTGTGCCTGCCGCTGCTTTTGGGCGGCAGCCTGCTGCTGGCGCTGCTGGTGCGGGCCGCCCGCCCGCACGGCCGACCCTTCCAAACCAGCTTTTTGCTGCCCATGGCCCTGCCGGTGGCCAGCATCGCGCTGCTCTGGCAGCTGCTGTTTGCCCAAAAGGGGCTGGCAAACGCCCTGTTAAGCGCGCTGGGCGCGCGGCCGGTGGATTTTATGGGCTCCGGCGCGGCCTTTTGGGTGCTCCTTGGCACCTATCTGTGGAAAAACAGCGGTTACAATATGGTGCTCTGGCTGGCCGGGCTGGATGGGGTGCCCTCTGCCCTTTACGAGGCCGCCATGCTGGACGGCGCGGGCCGCTGGCAGTGCTTTTGGCATGTCACCCTGCCCCAGCTTGGGCCCACTTTGGGGCTTGTGTCGGTGCTCAGCCTGCTCAACTGCTTTAAGGTTTTCCGGGAGGCGTACCTCGTGGCCGGGGCCTACCCGCACGAGAGCATCTACCTTTTGCAGCACCTTTTTAACAACTGGTTTTCGGCGCTGGATCTGGGCCGGCTCTCGGCCGCGGCGGTGCTGTTGGCGCTGGCGCTGGGCGGGCTGATCCTGATTTTGCTGCGCCTTTTAAACCGCAGCGGGGAGTAATTTTGCATGAAACAACGCATAAAAAGCGGCGGTGAGATAAGAAAACAAAGGTCCCGAATAAAATCTGATCCACCGAAAATTCGCTGGGCGGCCGCAGCCGCAAGGAAGAAAAGCGCAGCAA
>CAJTVI010000076.1 GCA_910579545.1 uncultured Oscillospiraceae bacterium
CAGGTGCTCCGCCATCCGCTACCGACAAGGGGGGACGGTTTTTTGCGTCGTTTGCCCTGCCGCCGACGAAAGTGATCTCAAACTGGCCCCATGTCGTTCGCTGGGTTGTCAATGAAATAACCGGCCCCATGCCATTTGCTTGGGTGTTCGCGCATGGAACGCTCCCGGCAGGGCCGGCCATAAGCACATCAGCGCGGCAGCCGATCGCGGCAGCACCAAAAAGCCGCCCAAAAACAAAAAAACCGCCGCGCAATGGTTTGCGCGGCAGGAATGGGAGTCCAGGGGGACATTGTCCCCCTGGATTTGCTTTATCGTAGGCCCACATTGGCTCAAGGCGTTTTTTGGCGGCCAAACACCTGCTCGTAGAGCCGGCGGGCGGTGGGGGTCGCGGCGAGGCCGCCCTCGGCGGTCTCCTTGAGGGCGGCGGGCATCGCGTCGCCCACCCGCTTCATGGCCAGGATGGTCTCGTCGGCCGGGATGCGGTTGTGCACGCCGGCCAGCGCCAGCTGGGCCGCCGTGAGCGCGCCCGCCACGCCGGCCGCGTTGCGGTGGATGCAGGGGATCTCCACAAGCCCTGCCACCGGGTCGCACACAAGGCCCAGCTGGTTTGCCAGCGCAATGGACACCGCCGCGTCCAGCATCTCGGGATCGCCGCCGCATACCTCCACCAGCGCGGCCGCCGCCATGGCCGCCGCGCTGCCGCACTCGGCCTGGCACCCGCCCTCGGCCCCCGCGATGCAGGCCCGGTTCGCGATCACCATGCCCACCGCCGCCGCGGTAAACAGGGCCATCACGCAGTCCCGCTCGGGCAGGCCGCGGGCCTCCTGCACCGCCAGCAGCGCCGCCGGCAGGATGCCGCAGGACCCCGCCGTGGGGGCCGCCACGATCCGCCCCATGGCGGCGTTCCACTCGCTGATCGCCAGCGCCTTGGTAATGGCGCTGGTAAAAAGCCCGCCGCACAGGATCGCCCCGCTGCGCTGGGCGCCCAGCATGCGGAAGGCGTCCCCGCCCGACAGCCCGCTGGCCGAGCGCACCCCCGGCTGTGCGCCGGCGTCGGCCGCCCCGGCCATCACCGCGTACTGCCGCCGCATCCTCTCGTAAACCTGTTCCTCGCTTTGCTCCAGCTGGGCCGCCTGCTGCGCCAGCACCAGCGCCGAAAGCCGCTGCCCCGCCGCCTTGGCCGCCCCCATGAGGGAGGCGATCGAATCATATTCCAGCGTTGGCATATCCTGCTCCTTCATTCAAGCGGCGCCAGCATGGTGGCGGAAAGCACGTTGGGCAGCGCCGCCACCCGCCCGCTCAGGGCAGGGTCCGGCGCGCCGTCCATCTCGATGGTCATCACGGCCGTGCCGCCCTTTTCCCGGCGCGCAAGCCGGAAATTGCAGATGTTCACCCCGTGCAGGCCCAGCTCCTCGGTCACGGCCGCAATGGTGCCGGGCGCGTCCCGGTGCAGCACGATCAGGGCGGTGTACTGCCCGGTCAGGGCGGCCTCCATCCCGTTGACCCGGCTGATCAGGATGTTGCCGCCCCCCACCGACGCCCCCTGGATGCTCACGGTGCGGCCCGAACGCCCGGTCAGGGTCACAAGGGCGGTGTTGGGATGGGCGTTTTCCAGCGCGGTCTCGCAAAAAACGACCTCCAGCCCCGCCTTTTTGGCAAGCGCAAGGCTTTCGCGCAGCCGCTCGTCGTCCGGCGCAAGGCCCAGGATGCCGGCCGTCAGCGCCTTGTCGGTGCCGTGTCCGCGCCAGGTCTTGGCAAAGCTGCCGTGCAGCCGGATCTCGGCCCGCACCGGCTCCTCGCCCAGCAAGGCCCGGGCCACAAGGCCGATCCGGGCCGCCCCCGCCGTGTGGGAGCTGGACGGCCCCACCATCACCGGGCCAACAATGTCAAATACGTCCATGCCCGGCTTACTGCCGCACCGCCGAATCGCTGATGATGTCAAACACCTTGCCCACCATCAGGGTCATGCGCACATAGCCCTGGCCAAACTGGCTCAGCACCGCCGCGTGGTTCTCCTCGCCGATGGCCTCGATCTCGTCCGCCTCGGTAATGGCAAGGCCCTCCTTTTCGGCAATGGCCTGCACCGCCAGATACTGCTTGCAGTTGGTCACGATGGACTCCTCGATCGAATCCAAAAACGCCTCGGCGCTGGCATACCCCTGCATCTGCAAAAGGGCGTCCGCGTCCAGCCCGTACATCGCCCCGCTCGAGGCGACCTCGGCCAGGGTGGCGTCCTTCCAGTATTGAACCATGCTCTCGGGCACCTCGCTCACCGGGCAGTTTTCCAGGATCCAGTTGGTCAAAAAGGTGGTCTCCTGCTCGCTGACCATGCTGGCCGCAATATCATCCCGCACCTCCTGCACGGTGGTAAAGCCGTAGTTTGCCGAAAAATTCTCGGCCACAAAGGCGTCGTCAAAGGTGGGCAGGATCGCCTCCCCCTGGATGTAGTTGATGGTCACCACAAACAGCGCGTCCTTGTTCGCCAGCACCACCGTGTTGCCCTCGGCGTCCTGGCCGTCGCTGTACCCGTCCGGGAAGGTAACGTTCACATCAAAGGTCTCGCCCGGCTTGTGGCCGATCAGCTGCTCCAGAAAGTCGTCGATGTAGTTGGTCACCCCGATGGTCACGTCGGTGCCCTGGCCGCCGGTATTGCCGCCGGTAAACTCCACACCGTCCACGCTGCCCACATAGTCGATGTTCACCGTGTCGCCGTCCGCAACGGCGCGGTCGGTGATCTGCTCAAACGAGGTGGAAAAACTCTGCCGGATCCCCTCGATCTGCTTGTCGATCTCCGCCTCGTCCGCCGTGGTCACCTCGGCCGGCAGCTCGATGCCCCGGTACTCGCCCAGGGTCACAAGGTCCAGCGCGGTCACGTCCTTCCAAAAGCCCTCGTCGGTCAAGGCAGCGCTGTAATCAAAGGCGGCCTGCGCCGGCTCGGAAGCCGCCGGCTCGGAGGACGCGCCCGAAGACGCCGCGTCCGAGGACGCCCCCGAAGCCGCGCCCCCGCCGCAGCCCGCCAGCAGCGCGGCCGCCAGCACAAGGCAGAAGATCCCGGTCAAATGCTTTTGCAGTTTTTTCAAGATAAAACCCTCCTAATATTGTGCGGCGGTTCGGAAAAAAACAAAGCCGCCGCTGATCGCATCCCGCTGAAAGGGCCGGGCCTGCTTAAAAGCCCGCCCCTCAAGCCGCGGTTTACCCTCGCCGCTGCTGATTAGCCGCTCATTAAAGGATGCCCAGGGTGTGGAACGCCCAAACGCGCGGCCCGGCCCTTTTGGCCCAGGCCATACCACCCCATTATTTTTTTATTATACACCATTTGCCGCCCCAAAAGGGGAAACCGCCGAAAATTCACAAAATCGTAGCTTTTATATACCCTTTGTATAAAACAACTGCAAAATATCCTCCTAAAGGGTAGAAAAGGGGCCGTCGGGGCGGTATAATGAACAAAAGGGAAATCATCGGGCGGCCGCCGGGCTCTGCCTGCGGCCCGGGCCGGGAGCCGCAGGGATGTCCGGCCCTGAGCACAAGGGCCGCCGGCAAGCGCAGCGGCCACGGCCCGGAAATTTGTCAGGGCACCTGCCCGCCCGGCCCCCGCCGGCAAGCGCAGCGGCCACGGCCCGGAAATTTGTCAGGGCGCCTGCCCGCCCGGCCCCCGCCGGCAAGCGCAGGAGCCGCGCCGCGGCCGCGCCTGGGCAGCCATGGAAAGCATCCGGGCGGGAGCATGAGGGAGCGAGGAAAGGGGAAGATAGAATGGACTATAACGCCGAGGCCCTGCGCCTGCACGAGCAGTACGAGGGCAAGCTGGAGACGGTGAGCCGGGTGCCGGTAAAAACCCGGGACGACCTTGCCACCGCCTATACGCCGGGGGTGGCCGAGCCCTGCCGCCGCATCCGGGAGGATGAGGCCGAGGCCTACCGCTACACCTGCAAGGGCCGGACGGTGGCGGTGGTCACCAACGGCACGGCGGTGCTGGGCCTGGGGGATATCGGGCCCAAGGCGGCGCTGCCGGTGATGGAGGGCAAGGCGATCCTGTTCAAGGAGTTTGGCGGGGTGGACGCCTTCCCCATCTGCCTGGACACCAAGGACCCGGCCGAGGTCATCCGGGCGGTGGAGCTGATCGCGCCGGGGTTTGGCGGGATCAACCTGGAGGATATCCGCAGCCCCGAGTGCTTTGAGATCGAGCGGGTGCTGGAGGAAAAGCTGGACATCCCGGTCTTCCACGACGACCAGCACGGCACCGGCATCGTGGTCACAGCGGCGCTGCTCAATGCGCTGGCCCTGGTCAAAAAGGAGATCGGGCGGGTGCGGATCGTCCTGAACGGGCCGGGCGCGGCGGGCACCGCCATCATCCGGATGCTCATGGCCGCCGGCGCAGAGCAGATCACGGCGGTGGACGAGCACGGGGTGCTCTACCCGGGCCGGCCGGCCGGCCTTGCGGACCACAAGCAGTGGCTGGCCGGCGTCACCCGGCCGGTGGGCAAAACCCTCGCCGAGGCGGTGCAGGGGGCGGACGTCTTCATCGGGGTGTCGGTGCCCGGCGCGCTCAGCCCCCAGATGGCGGCAGGCATGGCAAAGGACGCGGTGGTGTTTGCCATGGCAAACCCCACCCCCGAGATCCTGCCGGACGAGGCAAAGGCCGCCGGCGTGCGGGTGGTGGGCACCGGCCGCAGCGATTTTGCCAACCAGATCAACAATGTATTGGCCTTCCCGGGCATCTTTAAGGGGGCGCTGTCGGTCCGCGCGCGGGAGATCAACCCCGCCATGAAGCTGGCCGCTGCCCGGGCCATCGCGGCGCTGGTGGCCCCGGAGGAGCTGCGGGAGGACTATATCATCCCCAGCGCCTTCGACCCCCGTGTGGCCGACGCGGTGGCCGCCGCGGTGGCCGCGGCGGCCCGCCAGAGCGGCGCGGCCCGGGAGGGCTGAGCCGGGCGGGCCCGCAAAGGCGAAAAAGCGCGGCTGCTTCCGGCGGAGGATTTTCAAAAGCGGATCCGGTAAACCTTAAAAACCCGGAGGGGAGGGCCTGTATATGCCGCAGGAGGGCGGGGTGCAGAGCGTAGAGCGCATTTTTACCATCATCGAGGTGCTGGCGGCGCATCCCGGCGGGGTGGGTCTGCAGCAGCTTGCAAGCGAGAGCGGGCTGGCCAAGAGCACCGCCCACCGGCTGCTGGCAAGCCTGATCCAGCTGGGCTACGCGGTGCAGGACAGCTTTTCCACCAAGTACCGGCTCACCCTCAGGATGTTCGAGCTGTCCAGCGGCATCGTGAACGATATGGACGTGATGGGCATCGCGCGGCCGCATCTGGACCGTCTGGCAAACCGGATCGGCGAGGCGGTGCACCTGGTCATCCGGGACGGGGCGGACATCGTGTATATCTACAAGGCCGAGGCGGGCGGCATGCGCATGTCCAGCCGGGTGGGCATGCGCTCGCCCATGTACTGCACCGGGGTGGGCAAGGCGATCTTGGCCAGCCTTTCCTACGCCGAGGTGGAGCAGGTGTGGCAGCAGAGCAGCCATAAAAAGCTCACCGAGCACACCATCACCAGCCTGCCCCGCCTGCTCGAGCAGCTGGCGCAGGTGCGCGCCCAGGGCTACGCGGTGGACGATGAGGAAAACGAGCTGGGCATCCGCTGCATCGCGCTGGCCCTGCCCGGCCCGGCCGGCAAGGCCGAGGCGGCCTTCTCCATCTCCAGCCTGGTGCCGCACATGGGCCCCGAGCGGCTTGCCCAGCTGGCCGGCCTTGCGCTGGACACCCGCGGGGCCATCCTGCGGGACCTCGGCCTGCGCTGAGCGCCCCCCTTGCAACGAGCTTATCAACCGCTGTATAAAGGAGCAGACAAAATGGGCAAACGGAGATCATTATCCAAAAGGCTGTGGGGCAACGTCCTGATTTTTGCGGCCTTTGTTCTGACGCTGGTGCTCTGCGCAAACATCCTGCAGGGCATCCTGTGGCAGAACGCCAACGAGATGGGGCTGTCGCTTGTCAAAAACTATTCCTTTGTACAGGAGCAGCATATCAAAACCTGCGAGTCGGTGCTGGCCATCTGCACCGACTATATCACCGGGCGCGAGCAGGCCGGCGCATCCCCGGACGAGATCCGCCAGGGGCTTTATCCCTTTATGGACAGCCTGACCCACCTCTACGGGCAGGACCAGATCCAGGTGTACGGCGGGGTGCGGGGCCGGCTGCTGGTCTCGAGCCAGCCGGAGCTCGAGGCGGCCGGGGCGCAGGACCTCACCGACTGGCCCTGGTACCAGGGCGCGGTGGATGCCAAGGGGGATACCTATATCTCCCCCCCTCTATACCGACGCGGCCAGCGGCCTTTCGGTGGTGACCCTCTGCAAGCTCATCCCCGAGACCGGCAGCTTCCTTGCCATCGACGTCAAGCCCAGCTGCTTTGAGGCGGGCGGCCGGGCGATCGCCCTGCCCGAGGAGGCCTCCTACTTTTTGGTGGACCCGGAGGGCGCCTTGCTCTACTGCCAAAGCTCCTGGAGCTCGGGGCGGGAGGAGCTGCAGACGGTGGTGGACGGCTACCGGGAAACCGCTGAATGCAACGAGCTCAACCACGTCTCCGAAAACATCCGCGGGCCGGAGACCGCCCTCAACGGCCAGCTTGCGGTGGAGCTTGTGCAAAAAAAGAACCAGGCTACTACGACCTGGTCTTTATGGATATCCAGATGCCGATCATGAATGGGTACGAGGCGGCCCGGGCCATCCGCGCCCTCGGCCGGCCGGACCTGCATAAAATCCCCATCGTCGCCATGACCGCCGACGCCTTTTCGGACGACATCCAAAAGGCCAAAGAGGCCGGCATGAACGACCACATCTCAAAGCCGGTGGACGTCGAGCGGCTGGAGGAGGTCCTGCAAAAATGGATCGCCGGCGCCGGGTAACGCCGGCATATGCCCCCAAAGCGGCCGGGTAACGCCGGCGGCAGGGGTTTCAGCTTCCCGCGGCGGCCAGTTGTTTCAGCTTCCCGCGGCGGCCGGACGCCGGGCTCAGTGCAGGTGCACGGTGTCCTCAAACGAGAGCGAGAGCTTGGGCAGGGCCAGCCGCTGGCTGTCGTACAGGCTGTAGCGCCCGCTCATAAAATAGCTCACCGCGTTTGCCAGCGCAAACAGGGCCAGGTGCCCGCTGCCAAACATCTCCACGCTCAGCAAAATGCTGGCCAGCGGGCAGTTGGTCACCCCGCAAAACACCGCGATCAGCCCCAGCGCCGCGCCAAAGCCCGGGCCCAGCCCCAGCCAGCCCCCCACAACGCAGCCAAAGGTGGCCCCCACAAAAAACGAGGGCACGATCTCGCCGCCCTTAAAGCCCGCGCCCAAAGTAAGCGCGGTAAACAGGATCTTGAGCAAAAACATCCAGCCGCCCGCCTCGCCGGCCAGCGCGGCCCGGATCACCTCGCCGCCCGCGCCGTTGTAGGTTTGGGCGCCGCACAAAACGGTCAGCAGGGCCACCAAAGCGCCGCCCGCCGCCGCCCGCCAAAAGGGGTTTGGCAGGCAGCGCGCGTAGAGGTGGTGGGTCTTGTGCATCGCGCTGCAAAACAAGATGCTCACCGCCGCGCAGCCCAGCCCCAAAAGCGCCGTGGCCAAAACCAGCCAGCCATTTTTCGCGGCCGGCTCGGCCAGGGCGTAGGCCACCGGGTGCACCCCCAAAAGCCTTGCAAGCTGGCTGGCGGCGGTCGCGCTCAGGATGCAGGGGAAGAGTGCCGCGTTTTGAAAAATGCCCACGCTGGCTACCTCGATGCTGAACACCGCCGCCGCCACCGGGGTGCCAAACAGGGCGCTGAACAGCCCGCTCATGCCGCACAATAGCAGCATCACCCGGTTTTCGGTGGTCAGGCGCATCCGCCGGGCCAGCCAGCTGCCCATGCAGCCGCCCATCTGCAGGGCCGCGCCCTCCCGGCCGGACGAGCCGCCGCACAGATGGGTCAGCACCGTGCCCGCAAAGATCAGCGCGGCCAGCCGCAGGGGCGGCTGGCCCTCGGCCCGCGCCCCCTCCAAGATCAGGTTGGTGCCCCGGTCGTTGTCCATCCTGCCCAGATGGTACAGCCCCGCGATCGCAAGGCCGGCCAGCGGCAGCAAAAATACCAGCCAGGGCGCGGCGGCCCGCAGGGCGGTGGCCGCGCCGATGGCGTGGCTGAACGCCGCGCCCACCCCGCCGCACAAAAGGCCCATCCCCGCCGCCAGCAGGTACCACCTGCCCAGCGCCGCAAAAAACGGCCAGGTCAGCCGCCGTTTGGTCTCAAGATACGCATACAGCCGTTCCCGGAGCTCCTTCACGTCCCATCCCCCCAGCCGGCGGCCCGCTGGCCGCGCCTAACTGTTTGCCGTTTGTTGCCGCATTGGATCTTTGGCCCGGCGTTGGCCTTTTTGGCCCTGCCGTTCGCCCACGCCCCGCATCGGCCGCTTTGGCCCGGCGGGGCCGCCTTGTTTTCAAGGGGTCAGTGCACGCAGAAAAACAGGTCCTTGCCCGGGAACACCGGCTCCATCGTAAGCCGCAGCCCTAATTTGCGCAGGGTGCCCTCGTCGCCGGTGTGCAGCATCTGGGTCGAGTGCATCTCGCAGTCCCGCAAAAGGGGCAAAGCGGCCAGCGCGCTGGCGGCGCTGGGCTCGGTGGCGGCGCTCACCGCAAGGCCGGCCAGCACGTCGTCCACCTTGAGCACGCTCGAGCGGCTGCCCAGCATGTCGATCTTAAGCCGCAAGATCGGCTGCAAGACCTCCGGGCGGATCAGGGTGATGTCCTGGATGCCGGCCAGCGCCTTGATGCTGTTCAGCACGGTGGCGCTCGAGGCGCTCATCAGGTCGCTGGCCTTGCCGGTGATGATCCGGCCGTCCGGCAGCTGGATGGCCGCCGCCGGCCGCCCGGTCTGGCGCAGCTTTTCCAGCGCCGGCCCGGCCACCGCCCGGTCGGCGGGGGAGATGTGCAGCTGCTGCAAAATGTTCTCGATCTTGTGCAGCGCCGCGGCGGTGCCCTTGCCCTGCTTGCAGTCGCAGGCGGCCTTGTAGTACCGGCGCAGCACCTCCTGGCAGGCGGCGGCGCGCACCACCTCGTCGTCAAAGATGGCATAGCCCGCCATGTTTACCCCCATGTCGGTGGGGCTGCGGTAAAAGTTTTTGTTGCCGGTGATCCGGGCAAGGATGGTCTGCACGATCGGGAAGGCCTCCACGTCCCGGTTGTAGTTTACGGTCGTCTCGCCGTAGGCCTCTAAGTGGAAGGGGTCGATCATGTTCACGTCGGCCAGGTCGGCGGTGGCGGCCTCGTAGGCCAGGTTCACCGGGTGCTTGAGCGGCAGGTTCCAGATGGGGAAGGTCTCAAACTTGGCGTAGCCGGCCATCACCCCGCGCTTATATTCGTGGTACACCTGCGACAGGCAGGTGGCCAGCTTGCCGCTGCCCGGCCCGGGCGCGGTCACCACCACCAGCGGCTTGCTGGTTTCAATATAGGGGTTTGCGCCGTAGCCCTCGTCGCTGCAGATATACTCGGTGGCGGCGGGGTAGCCGGCGATCGGCCGGTGGATGTAGTGGCGCACCCCCCGGCTCTCCAGCTTTGCCGCAAAGCCCTGGGCGGCCGGCTGGCCGGTGTACTGGGTGATCACGACGCTGTTTACCTCGATGCCCAGCGCCGAGATATCGTCGATCAGCCGCAGAACCTCCATGTCGTAGCTGATGCCAAGGTCGGCCCGGATCTTGGTCTTCTCAATGTCGGCGGCATTTACCGTAAAGATGATCTCGGTCTTGCTGCGCAGCTCCTGCAAAAGCCGGATCTTGCCGTCCGCGTGAAAGCCGGGCAGCACCCGCGCGGCGTGGTAATCGTCAAACAGCTTGCCGCCAAATTCAAGGTACAGCTTGCCGCTGAACCGCTCGATCCGCGCAAGGATGTTCTCGGTCTGCTTTTGGATGTACAGCCCGTTGTCAAACCCGATCTGCATAAGATGCCCCTCCTCATCGCCCGCCCGGCCCGGACCCCCAAAAAAAAGCGGGGCGCCCGGCCGGATGCCCGCGGCTGCTCTATTTCTTAGGGTATCATACCCGGCCGATGTTTTCAACGCCCGGCGGCGGGTTTCGGCATCTTTTTTGCCGGCCGCCGCCCGGTGGGGCAAGGCCGATCTGGGGTTAATGGGCCAATCTGGGGGCCGTTGGCCCCCAGCCCCCCATCTTGGGCTGATCTGGGGGCCAACGGCCCCCAGACCCCCTTTGCGCCGCACGAACGATCGTGCGGCGGGGGGATGAAGATGGGCGGGGAGGGGTGCCGGGCGCTGATCGAAAGGCTGTTGCTCCGCGCTGCCGAAAAGATAGTGCTCCGCCGCCCGCTGGCCGACGAGGGGCGACGGTTCTTTGCGTCATTCGCTGGTCAACTGAAAACTACAAACGGCCGCCGTGCCCTCCCGGCCTTGCCGAACAAGGCCGTTTTCAGCAATGACAGCAACGCGAGCGCAG
>CAJTVI010000077.1 GCA_910579545.1 uncultured Oscillospiraceae bacterium
TACTCAAAATACCGGGAGGTGAGCGATTCGCCCAGCATCACGATCTGGTTGCCGGCGTCGTTTACATAAAACTCCCGCAGCACGTCCCAGCCGCTCTTTTCCAGCAGGCGGCAGATGCAGTCGCCCCAGGCGGCGTTGCGGGCGTGGCCGCAGTGCAGGTCGCCGGTGGGGTTGGCCGAGACCCATTCCACCAAAATGCGCCGGCCCGCGCCGGAATCGTTCTTGCCGTAGTCGTCGCCGGCCTCGAGCACCCGGTTGATGAGGGCGCTCAGGGCGCCGCTTTTCAGCTTTACGTTGATAAAGCCCGGCTTTGCCACCGTGACGCTTTCGGCCTCGGGCAAAAGGGCCGCCAGCTCATCCGCAATGGGCTGGGCGATCTCCATCGGGCTCTTGTGCAGCTGTTTTGCCAGCCGCATGGCCACGCTGGTGGCGTAGTCGCCAAGCTTGGGGTCCCGCGGGGCCTCCACCACCAGCTGGCCCTCCTCCGGCTGGACGCCCCAGGCCTTTTCTACGGCTTTAAGGGCCGCGCTGTAGATTTTTTGTTCAAAATCGCTCATATCGTCCGCTCCTTCTTGTTTGCTCCCGCCCCGGGGCAGTTAGTCCTCATAGATGATTTTTTCGATATCCTGATAAAGTTCCTCGGCCGAATCGTTGTCCCGCATGGCCAAAAAGGCGGTGTTGTCCCCTGCGATGGTGCCCACCAGATGGTCGATCTGCATGCCGTCAAACACGGCGCAGGCGGCCGAGGCGAGTTCGGGCAGGGTTTTGATCACGATCAGGTTCTGGGCCCGGTCCACGCTGATCACGCTCTCGTGCAGGATGGTCTTGAGCCGCTGGCGGACGTTCTCGTCCGAAGAAGGGGACAGCATATATCGGTACCGGCCGTCCGGGTCGCTCCGCTTGACGATCCGCATGGCCTTGATCTCGCGCGAGAGGGTAGGCTGGGTGCAGCTCACCCCATAGGCGGCCAGGGCCTGCCGCAGCTGGTGCTGGTTTTCGATCGGCTGCTCCAAAATGATCTTTCGGATCAGCTCCCGTCGGTTTACTGTCATACGCTCCACTCTCCCATGCCTGTTTTCCCCTCAAGGGGCCGACCCTCTGTACATAAGAAAGGGCCGCTCCCCAAAAAACGCGGGATGCGCCGCCGGCCTAAGGCTCCAGCACCGCCTCGCGGTTTTGCGCGGTAACGATCTGCTTTTGCAGCACCCTTGCGCCCAAAAGGCTGCCCAGCAGGCCGGCCAGCTCCTCCACAGCGGCGGCCAGCTCCTGCTGCCGGGCCGGGTCCACGCACTCCATCGCGATAAACTCCCGGTCGGTGTCCTCCTGCACGGCGGTGCGCTGGCCGTCCCGCCAGTTCCAGCAGCGGCACACAATGCCGGCGTCATCGTAATAGGCAAGCTCGCCGGGCAGCGGGGGTTCGGGCTTTTCGCTGCCGATCGGCAAAAAGTCCTCGCCGCCCTGCACCGTGCCCAGCCGCAGATCGCCCTGGATGGCGGCCAGGTTTTCGGCCCCGATGGGCAGCGCGTACTTGAGCGAGATGGCGTTGGTAAGGTCCACCGTGGGGGCGATGCTGCCCACCGGGTTATCGTGCAGCACCCGCTTGAGCAGCGCCTCCACCGAGCAGCGCGCCCCCTTTTTGGTGGGGAACTTCTGGTAGGCCTGCCGCCACACCGCCACCACCGCGTTTTCCGAGATGGTCTCACTGGTCAGGTGGCGCTTTGCCTGGGTGTTGGCCTGCTGCAAAAAGGCCTCGATCTCGGCGGCCTTTGCCCCGTCCGGCTGGGCCGAAAGCCCCTCCACCGCCAGCACGCCGATGGCAGCGCCGGGGAAAAGCTGCCAAAAGGATTCGTCGGCAACAAATTTTTTCATAAACCTGTTTTTTCCTCCCTGTTGCAAATCATATCCCATTACAAATCATATCCCGCCGTATCCGCGCTTTTGGCGGCCGCGGGCAGGGCCGGTTTGGAGAAGCTGAATGCCGGGCGTCCGTCTGCCTTATGGCCGCGGGCGGGGCCGGGTTACAGCCAAAAGCCGCGGCGGCCTGCCTTACGGCCGCGGGCGGGGCCTGCCTAAAGCCAAGATATCCGGCGGCTGGCGCCCTGTCTTATAGCCGCGAATGGGGGGGCCGGCTTGCGCCCCAAAAGCCCGGGCCGCAGGGCGTTTTTACCCAACCTCGAACCATTATAGCAAAAGGTTTTTCAAAATGCAAGAATATTCATAAAGGCGCGCATGGTGGGCCAGAGCAGCAGGTCGGGGTATTCGTAGCCGGCGCTGTGCAGCGGCGGGGTATCGCCGCCGGCGCCAATGCCAAAAAACGCCCCGGCACACTGGCGCAGATACTGGCCAAAATCCTCGCTCCAGCGCATAGGCTCGGCCAAAGGCTCGCCGCCGCAGGCCGCAAGCACCTTTTGGGCGCAGGCGGCATCGTTTACGGCGGCGCAAAAATCGTCCTGGGTTTGCCAGGTGCATTTTAATCCATCGGCAGCTGCAAATTCATGCATTTTATCCAAAATCGCGGCCTGCATCCCCTCCAGCGCGCCGTCCTGTTCGGCCCGCAGGGTCAGCCAGAGCTCGGCGTTTGCCGCCGCAACGCCAAAGGCCTTTTTGCCCAGGCGCGCCCCCGCCGCGGTGCAAAAGGCAAGGCCGCCGGTTTGGGGCTGGGGCGCGGGCAAAGAGCAAAGCAGCCGGCCCAGCGCCCCCGCGGGCGAACGCCCCAGCTCGGGGGTGGCCGCGTGGGTCTGGCAGCCGGCCAGATGCAGGGTAAGCCCGCGGGAGGCGCAGGCAAACACCCCAGCGCGGGTGTATACCCGCCCCAGGGGCAGCCCGGGCAGGTTGTGCGCCCCATAGATTTCGGCCACCGGCTCCTGCCGCAGCAGCCCAAGGCAGCCCTTGGCCCCCTCGCCGGTCTCCTCGGCCGGCTGGAAGAGCAAAAACACCTCCCGGCCCAAAACCGCCCCCTCCAAAAGCAGCCCCACGCCGCAAAGCGCCGCGGCATGCCCGTCGTGCCCGCACAGGTGGGCCGCCCCGCCCCCCTCAAGGGGCAGGGCGTCGTAATCCGCCCGCAGGGCAATGGCCGGCCGGGTGGGCTTTGGCTCCCGGTGCGCGGCGTAAAAGCCGGGCCCGCATTCCCTTAATTCAAGGCTGGTGTTTTGGGCTAAAAACTGCCACAGCGCCGCCCTTGTCCGCCGCTCGCAGCCGGCCGGCTCGGGGCAGGCGTGCAGCTTGGCCCGCAGGGCCGCCGCCGAATCCGCCGCCTGTTTTGCGGGGCCTTGGGGGCGGTTTAAAAAAGCGTCCTGTTCCAACTCCGACCCTCCTTTTTATGTGCGGCTGCGCTTGCCCGCGCCCCGCTGGCTGCTCTCGCTGCCGTCCGCCTTTTGCAGGCTGATGCCGTTGCGGAACTCGGTGGGGGTCATCTGCTTATACTTAAAAAAGTTGAGGTTAAAGGTGCGGATGTTGTTGTAGCCCACCTCAAAGGCCACGTCGATCACCAGCTGGTCGGTGGTGGAGAGCAGTTCGCAGGCCTTGTTGACCCGGATGCTGTTGAGCAGGTTTTCAAAGTTCTTTTCCGAGTGGTAGAGCAGCAGGCGGTTCATCTCGGTAACCGAGATGCCAAAGTTGGAGGCCACGAGGTTGGCCGAAAGGTCCTCCTGCTGGTAATTTTTAAAGATGTAATCGGTGACCGAATAGGCGATGTTTTTGTCGCTGCGGTTGTATTTGGGCTTGGCCTTGGCGTAGATCTTGCGGTAGTTGATGGGGGTCACCCCCACCTTGCTGGTAAAATGCTTGGAGAGGTGGCTCGCGTCCACATACCCCACCATGCCGGCCACCTCGTCCAGGGTAAGGTCGGTGTAGATGAGGTAGTCCGAGGCTTTTTCGATGCGGATGCTGTTGAGCAGCTTCATAAAGGTCAGGCCGGTCTGCTCGCTGAGCTGCTTGGACAGGGTGGACTCGGAGAGGAAGAACACCTCCGCCACCTTGGAGAGGGCCAGCTTTTCGGAGGAGTGGGCGTAGATATAACTCAGCACCGAATTGTTGATGCCGCTCTGGTTCTGGCCCCGCCGCTCGTTGTTCTCGCCGTGCAGCGAGAGGATGTACCGCCGGTAAACGATCATCAGCTCGATCAGCTTGTTGGTGGTGTACAGCTGGGTCAGCGGCTTGCTGGAGAGGGTCACCCGGGCGGATTCCACCCCAAGTTCGGCCTTGAGGTGTTCCATCAGGGTGTCCATGTATTCGGCCTGCACCGAGTCCAGACAGACCACCGGCTCCATCGACAAAAAGCGCAGCAGTTCGGAGCTGTCCTCCTCCAGGCCCGGCACCCCCTTGAGGGCCTGGTTGATGTAGGTATAGTCGTATACGACCTTGATAAACTGCAGCGTTTCGTCCACCCGGGTGATCTCGGTGATCTTCCAGGGGGTAATGGCGATCAGGGCGTTGGGCTGCAGCTCGTACCCGGTGCCGTCGATCACGATCTCTCCCCGGCCCCGCTTGATGTACAAAAACCGGGCCGCCTGGTGGATCAGGGCGCGGGTGGGGGTTTGGATCGCCTCATAATCAAAGGAGCAGATGGTTGCCGGGTCCAGCGCGGCGGCAATGCTGTCCTGTAAGACCGCAGGTTTGTTCATGTAGTTCGCCTCAGCTTTAGAAAGATTTCTGGATCATTTTGCGGGCAGGCCCCTTTGCAAAAGGGGCGCGGCTGCGTATGTTCAGCATAATACCGGCCGCACACAATAAATTGCGTACAGCCGGTATTTTTGGAAGATGGCCGGGCGCGCTGAAAGCACAGGCGTGCCCCGCTTATATCAGCCGCCCGGCCGCCTCCGCAGTAAAAACCAGGCTTTGCAGTTACAGGATGGCCATTGCCACGGTAAGCACAACGGCCGAGAACACCGCCAGCACCGCCAGCAGCTTGGCAGCCCACTTGACCCAGGTTTCCCAGGGCACACGGGCCAGGGCCAGGCCGCCCATGATGAAGCCGCAGGTGGGGGTGAACAGGTTGACGAACCCGTTGGCGGCCACATTGATCATGATGGAGGTCTCTACCGACCAGCCCATGCCGGCCACGATGGGCGAAACGATGGGGGCCGAGAGGCTGGCAAGGCCGGAGGAAGAGGGAACCAGGAAGCTCAGGCCCACGTGCAGCACATAATCCAGGAAGCCGAACACAGGGGCGGGCAGCCCGGAAGCGGACAGCGCGGTGATCGAAGCCTCAACCAGCCAGGTGCCAAACCCGGTGGAGGACATGATCACGGTGGTGGCGCGGGCCAGCGCGATGACCAGGTTGACCGAGATCATATCGGTAAAGCCGTTGATCACGCAGGGCATCAGCTTTTTCTTGTCGTCCAGGCCGATCAGGCCCATCACAAAGCCCATGAGCAAAAACCAGGTGGCCGCGTCGTCGAACCACCAGTCGCCCAGGCCATTGCCGGTGAGGAAGCTGGTAAAGCCAAGGCCGTTGTAGATGCCCTCGTTCAGGCTGCCCCAGGGGATAAAGCCGAGGATCATGACCACAAACGAGAGGGCGAATACGATCAGAACGCCCTTCTGGTTACCGGTGAGCTTGACGTTGTCGTCGATCTCGGTGGAGGTGCCATAGGCAGCCTTGCACTCGTCGATCTGCTCGCTGGTAAAGATCGAGCCCTTGCCGTCCTTGACCTTTTTGGCGTAGGCGGTCACAAAGAAAGCCGAGATCAGGTAGGTGCCGATCCAGAGGATGATGGCCTCCACATACACGGTGCCCATGTTCACGCTTACGCCGCTGTCCACCGCGGCCGCGACCGCCGCGCCGGTGGCAAAGGGGTTGATGGTGGAGCCCAGAACGCCGGTGCCGGCGCCCAGCAGCACGGTGGCCGCGCCCACCATCGGGTCAAAGCCGGCGGCCATCATGGTGGCGGCCAGCAGGATGTAGAAGCCCACTGTTTCCTCGCCCATGCCGTAGGTGGTGCCGCCGATCGAGAAGATGAACATCAGGATCCAGACAAGGGCCAGTTCCTTGCCCTTGAGCTTTTTGACCAGCACATGGATGCCCACCTCCAGCGCGCCGGTGGCGTTTAAGATGGACAGGAAAATGCCCAGGCAGAACACGAAGCCGATCACATCGCCCGCGTCGTGCCAGCCGCCGATGGGAGCCATTAAAATGTCGGACAGGCTCGCGCCGGCCACTTCCATGGTTTCGCCGGTCTCGGAGTCGGTGTAGGGCTGGCCGTTGGCCAGCCAGGTCGCCAGCGAAACCACCAGCAGTACGCAGAGCAGGATCACAAAGGTATTGAGCGAACGCCGCTTTTTCTTTTGCTGTTGTGCCATCAGGGTCTCCTCCTCAATTTTATCTGGTTTTCCGCCCGCCGCAAAGGGGCTTTTTTGCCGGCGGGCAGAAAACAGTGTTGCACCGTGGGGTTACTGGGTGATCACGGTGCCGGTCGTACCTTCCAGCGCCTCGGCGGCGCGGGAGAGCGAGGTGATCAGGGCCGTGCCGCCGTGCGCGGCGCGCACAAACTCGATGCAGGACTCCACCTTGGGCAGCATGCTGCCGGGGGCAAACTGCCCCTCGCCGATATACCGCTCGGCCTCGGCAAGGCTCATGCTGGCCAGTTCCTTCTGGTCCGGCTTGCCAAAGTTGATGCAGACCCGGTCCACCGCCGTCAAGATGATCAGCCGGTCGGCCTTGAGGTCCCGCGCCAGCAGGGCGCTGGCCCGGTCCTTGTCGATCACCGCGGCCACCCCCTTGAGGCCGGCCGGCGTTTCGGCCACCGGGATGCCGCCGCCGCCCACCGTGATCACGATGTTGCCGGCGGCCACCAGCTGCTCCACCACGCCCAGTTCCACAATGCGGGTGGGGATGGGGGAGGGCACCACCCGGCGGTAGCCGCGCCCGGCGTCCTCTACAAAGGTAAAGCCCTTTTCGGCGGCGATCCTGTCCGCCTCTTCCTTGGTGTAAAAGCTGCCCACGGGCTTGGTGGGGTGCTCAAAGCCGGGATCCTTTTCGTCCACCACCACCTGGGTCACCACGGTGGCGCAGTGCTTTTGGATGCCGCGGGCCGCCAGCTCCTGCTGGATGGCCTGCTGTAAATGGTAGCCGATATACCCCTGGGTCATGGCGCCGCACTCGGGGAAGGGCATATAGGGGGTGCCGCCGCCCTTGTTGGCCGAGAACTCCATGGCCAGGTTGATCATGCCCACCTGGGGGCCGTTGCCGTGGCCGATCACCACCTCGTAGCCCTTTTGCACCAGGTCCACGATCGGCTTTGCGGTCTCCTTTACCAGGGCCAGCTGCTCCTGGGGGTCCTTGCCCAGGGCGTTGCCGCCCAGGGCCACTACGATCCGTTCTGCCATACGCTTATTTCAGAGTCGCGTACATCACAGCCTTGATGGTGTGCATACGGTTCTCTGCCTCCTCAAACTGGCGGGCCTGTTTGCCCAGGAACACGTCGTCGGTCACTTCCATGGCCGGCAGGCCAAACTGCTGGTAGATGTCCTCGCCCACGGTGGTCTCGCGGTCGTGGAAGGAGGGCAGGCAGTGCAGGAAGATGGCGGTGGGCTTGGCCTCGGCCATCAGCTCCTTGTTGACCTGGTAGGGCAGCAGCAGCTTGATGCGCTGGGCCCACAGTTCGGCCGGCTCGCCCATCGAGACCCAGATGTCGGTGTAAAGGATGTCGCAGTCCTTAGCGCCCTGGTGCACGTCGTCGGTGAACTCCAGCACCGCGCCGGTCTCGGCGGCCACCGCCTGGCATTTTTCCACCAGCTCGGCCTTGGGCATCAACTCCTTGGGCCCGCAGGCGCAGAAGTGCATGCCAAGCTTTGCCGAAACCACCATCAGAGAGTTGGCCACGTTGTTGCGGGCGTCGCCAAAGAAGGTGAGCTTGCGGCCCCGCAGATCGCCAAACTCCTCGCGGGCGGTCATGATGTCGGCCAGCATCTGGGTGGGGTGGAAGTCGTCGGTCAGGCCGTTCCAAACCGGCACGCCGGAGTAGCGGGCCAGGTCCTCCACCACCGACTGCTTGAACCCGCGGTACTCGATGCCGTCAAACATCCGGCCCAGCACCTTGGCGGTATCGGCCAGGGACTCCTTTTTGCCCATCTGGGACGAGCCGGGATCCAGGAAGGTGACCCCCATGCCCAGATCGCGCGCGCCCACCTCAAAGGCGCAGCGGGTGCGGGTGGAGGTTTTTTCAAACAGCAGCACCACCTGCTTGTCGGTAAGCCATTTGTGCTCCACCCCATTCTGCTTCATCCGCTTGAACTCGGTGGCAAGGTCCAGCAGGTAGTTGATCTCGCGGGGGGTGTAGTCCAGCAGGGTCAAAAAGCTTCTGCCTCGTACGTTTACGCCCATAGTAACGGTTCCTCTCTTTCCCTCAGTGTAAAAATGGTTTTATTCTGCGCGGACCAGCGGCATCGACATGCAGCGCGGGCCGCCGCGTCCGCGGGACAGCTCAGCCGACGGCATCTCCAGCACCGTAATGCCCTTGTCGCGCAGGATGGCGTTGGTCACGTCGTTGCGCTGGTACACCACGATCTTGCCCGGGGCGATGCACAGGGTGTTGGAGCCGTCGTTCCACTGCTCGCGGGCGGCTGCGATCATGTCGTCGCCGCCGCAGGGGATCAGCTCCACCTTGTCCTGATGGGTGTATTTTTCCAAAATGTGCTCCAGGTCCGAATCCACCCGCTTGATCCGCAGATCGGCCGGGTCGTCGGCGCCGGGGGTGATCTCGTACACGGTCAGCGGGCCGATGATGGCGGGGTGGATGGTGTACTTGTCCACGTCGATCTGGGTAAACACGGTGTCCAGATGCATAAAGGCGCGGCAGTCCGGGATGTCAAAGGCCAGCACGGTGCGGATCTTGGCGTTCGGGTCAAGGAAGAGGTTGCGGGCCACCGCCTCGATGCCGTCCGGGCTGGTGCGCTGCGAGATGCCGATGGCCAGGGTGTCCTCGGTGAGGTTGAGCACGTCGCCGCCCTCGATGTTGGCGTGGTTGGTGCGGTCGTAGTAGCGGGTGATCAGGCCCTCAAAGTCGGGGTGGTAGTTAAAGATATAGTCGGCATAGATGGTCTCGCGGCAGCGGGTGGGGAAGCGCATCTTGTGCAGAAATACGCCGGTGCCCACCGAGGCAAAGGGGTCGCGGGTAAAGTAGAGGTTGGGCATCGCGTCCACCACCATGTCGTCCGGCGGGGCGATCATATCCTGCAGCGAGTAGGCGCGCACGTCGCCCATCTCCCGCATGGTAATGCCCTCCATGGTCTTTTCCACAAGGGCCTTGCCCTCAAAGTTCTGGGTCAGGTAGTCGTACAGCTTGTCCTGCCAGCGGCGGGTCTTGATGTTGCCCTCGGTGAGCCACTGATACAAAAAGGGCTTGACCAGCTCGGGGTGCAGCTTGAGCACGTCGGTCATCAGGTCCTCAAGGTAGACCACCTCGGTGCCGTTGTCCCGCAAAATCTGGGCAAAGGCGTCATGCTCCTGCTGGGCCACCTTCAAAAAGGGGATGTCGTCAAAAAGCAGCTCGGGCAGCCGGTCCGGCACCAGGTTCAGCAGCTCCCGCCCGGGGCGGTGCAGCAGGACCTTTTTGAGCGGCTTGATCTCGCTTCGTACACAGATACCTTTCATGTCTTTTCCAACCTTTCAGAATTTTTCAGAATGGCCAGCACCTGCGCGCATAGGTGTTTTCTTGCCTTAATCATACCGGGTTTGGCAGGGGCTTTGTGGAAGTTTTGACCAAATAAAATTGTATTTTTCAGCGGGTTTTAGTGAATAGGTAGAGAACCCGCTGCAAAAGGGGGCGCGGCGGCCTTTTGGGGAGATGCAAAAAAATTATTTTTTGGCAGGCTATTGTATTTTCTTGCAGCGTGTGCTAAAATACAAAACAGCCCATCGGGCAATTCCCAAAAGGGCATGCAAAAACATAAACCCGCATAAATATGCGCTGATAGCTCAGTTGGATAGAGTGTTTGGCTACGAACCAAAAGGTCGGGGGTTCGAATCCCTTTCAGCGCACCAAAAAAAGCGCGTGTATCCGTACAAGGTCGGATATGCGCGCTTTTATCTTTTGCCTGCCGGGGGCAGGATATGCAAGATTATGCAAAAAGTTTCTGAAATCACCGGCCCAAAATGCAGGGCGGTGCAGAACCGGCGCTAAAAAAGGGCCGCCCTTCTGCCTGGAAGGGCGGCCCTTGGGGTATGATCCTGGGTTGTGCCGGGGGGATCGAAGGTATCTGCGTTTGGCGGCTTTACCTCCGCCGCCGGCCCGCGCCGGCCCAAAGGCAGGCACGGCCGGGCAAAATCTTTACCTCCGCCTGGGTCACATCCGCTCGGGGGCCGAAACGCCCAAAAGGTCCAGGGCGTTTTTGAGGGTGGTCTTTACCGCCATCACAAGCCCCAGCCGCT
>CAJTVI010000078.1 GCA_910579545.1 uncultured Oscillospiraceae bacterium
CCAAACAGTTTTTAAAGGCAAAAAATGCAGAAACATCGCATCCCTAACAAGGCCAAGGGCCTTGTTAGGGTGGGGCACATTATTATTCCCCCAGCGTTCTTTCGCTTCCTTTCTTGTCGGCAAGAAAGGAAGATTAGAAAGTATTATCAAGCCGCATTGCGCGGCGCGCGGCGGGCCCTGCCGCGATTGAGACAAGCGGGCCTTGCGTCGTTCGCGGGGCTGCCGACAAAATTGATCTCAAACTGGCCCCTTGTCGTTCGCTGCGCATCTGGAAATCACGAGCCGCCGCCGGCATTTGCGCCGCGGCGGGCGGATATGCTACAATAGCCAAAACAAGGGCCGCTAAAGCCGGGCGCATTTGCAAAGCACCGCTTTGGCCGCCGGAACAAAAGGAGGGGCGGGGGATGAGCGAACGGCGGTACCGGGCGGTGCGCGGCTGGTTTTTGGCCCGGCCGGCGGCGCTGCGCGCTGTGCGGGCGGCCAACCGGCTGCTGCCCGCCCTGGCTGGCCTTGGCTACCTTGCCCTGCTGGCGGCTTTGGCGCTGCGGCGGGACGGGCGCTTTTGGCGGGCGGCGGGGGTGCCGGCGGCGGCCTTTGCGCTGGGCACCGCCCTGCGGGCGGCCCTCGACCGGCCCCGCCCCTACGAGGTATACGGTCTTGCGCCCCTCACCCCCAAGGATACCAGGGGCCGCTCCTTCCCCAGCCGGCACCTTTTAAGCGCGGCGGTCATCGCGGCGGCGGGCTGGTGGGCCTGCCCGCCCCTCGGCTTTGCCATGACGGTTATAACTCTCCTGCTGGCCCCGGCCCGGGTGCTGGCCGGGGTGCACTTTGTGCGGGACGTGGCCGCCGGCGCGGCCCTCGGCGCGCTGCTTGGCTGGCTGGGCTTCTGGGCGCTGGGGTAGGCGGCCCGGCGCAAAAGCGCCCGCGGCCGGTAAAAAACCGGCAAAAGCGCCCGCGGCAAAAAACAGCGGGCAGGGCAGGCCATGGCGGCCCGCCCTGCCCGTTTGACCCGCCCCCCGGCGAACCTGCTTTGCGGGAGAGAAAACTATAAATTTATTAGGAGCAGCGGCCATGAAAAATATCGTACAGCTGGTTTTGCTTGAGGAGAGCGACAGAGAGCAGTTTATTGCGGACAATCAGCAGGCTTTTAATTATGGAGCCATGGAGGAGTTTGGGCCGCGGGATCATCATTTTGAAGAAGATGGCCAAATTATCTCTCGGGAAACGATCGAACGATCCATTGACAGCGGAGAAGCGTATCATATTGTTTCTGACGGTCAAAGGGTCGGCGGCGTTGTGATCAGGACGAAGGGGGAAAGGGGCGATCTGGACCTGCTATTTGTATCTCCGTTCGTTCACAGCAAGGGGATCGGATATGCTGCATGGTGCGAGGTCGAAAAGCTGCATCCGGAGGTGAAGGTCTGGGAGACAGTGACCCCGTATTTTGAGCAGCGGAATATCCATTTTTATGTGAACAGATGCGGATTCCACATCGTGGAGTTTTTCAATGCGTTCCATCCGGATCCAAACGAGCCGGAAGCGGGCTGCAAAGAAATGGACGAACAGTTTTCAGACGGAATGTTCCGGTTTGAAAAGGTTGTTCGCTGAATTCCGGCTTACAGGCAGCTTTGTTCTAAAAAGCACCCGCCGCAAAACGGCTCTGCCCGGCCCGCGCCTGCCAAAGCCCGAACCCCGCGCCTGAACGGCCGACCCCGCGCCTGCCAAACCCCAGCCTCGCGCGCCCGAACGGCCAACCCCGCGCCATCGTCCAAACTGGGGTGTTAGTATACAATCAAGGGATACAGAGTGTAGTATAGCACATCCGGCGGCGCTTGAACAGGGGAATTTCTGCCGAAAATCCGGACGTTTTTTTGGGGCCTTTCGCGCTTGACAAACGCCGCGCGTCACCGTAAAGTTGAAGCTGGAAGAACAGCGTTTTTCCGGCACAAACCAGGCAAAGGCCAACAGAAAAAACGGCCCCGGCGCGCGGCGGCGCAGGCGCCCGCCAAAAGCGGCGCATACACCCGCCAAAAGCGGCGCATACACCCGCCAAAAGCGGCGCAGGCGCCCGCCAAAGGCAGGCGCCTGCCCCCCAAAGGCGGCCGGGCCAACAGCAAAGGGCGGGGCGCACCCCCGCCGGAAAGAGAGGATCCTGCATGCTGAAACTCAACGCGGCGTCCCTTGCAAGCGAGGAGGGCCGGGCCGGCTGGGCGGCCGCCGGGGTGGCCCTGCCCGGCTTTGACCACGCGGCCATGTGCGCCGCCACCAAGGCGCACCCCATCTGGGTGCATTTTGGGGCGGGCAATATCTTCCGCGGCTTTATCGCCAAGCTGCAGCAGCAGCTGTTAAACCAGGGCCTTGCGCAAAAGGGCATCGTGGCGGCCGATACCTTCGACTACGACATCATCGACAAGATTTACCTGCCCTTTGATAACCTCACCCTCAACGTCACCCTCAACGCCAACGCCACCACCAGCCGCGAGATCATCGGCAGCGTGGCCGAGGCTTTGCGGGCCGACAGCTCGGACCCCGCCATGATGGCCCGCTTTAAAGAGATCTTTGCCGACCCCGCCCTGCAGATGGTCAGCTTTACCATCACCGAAAAGGGCTATGCCCTTTACCGGGTGGACGGCAGCCTGATGCCGGTGGTGGAGGCCGACATGGCCGAGGGTCCGGCCAAGGCCCGCCACGCCATGAGCCTGGTCACCGCCCTGCTGTACGAGCGATACAAGGCCGGCGGGCTGCCGGTGGCCATGGTGAGCATGGACAACTGCAGCCACAACGGCGAAAAGCTGCAAACGAGCGTGTTGGCCATTGCCAATGCCTGGCTGAAAAACGGCTTTGTGGACGAGGGCTTTTTGGCGTATCTCGGGGACGAGGGCCGGGTGAGCTTCCCCTGGAGCATGATCGACAAGATCACCCCCCGCCCCGCCAAGGTGGTGGAGGAGAGCCTTGCGGCCGACGGCATTGCCGCCATGGCCCCCATCGTTACCAGCAAAAACACCTTTATCGCCCCCTTTGTCAACGCCGAAAAACCCCAGTACTTAGTGGTGGAGGACAAGTTCCCGAATGGCCGCCCGCCGCTGGAAAAGGCCGGCGTCTACCTCACCGACCGCGAAACGGTCAACAACACCGAGCGGATGAAGGTCACCACCTGCTTAAACCCCCTGCACACCGCCATGAGCGTTTACGGCTGCATGCTGGGCTATACCCTCATCTGCAAGGAGATGGAGGACGAGGACCTTGTAAAGCTGGTCAAGACCCTTGGCTACAAGGAGGGGCTGCCGGTGGTGGTGGACCCCGGCATCCTCAGCCCCAAGGCCTTTATCGACGAGGTGGTGGGCGAGCGGCTGCCCAACCCCTTCATGCCGGACGCCCCCCAGCGCATCGCAACCGACACCAGCCAGAAGGTGGGCATCCGGTTCGGCGAAACGGTCAAGAGCTATCTGGCCGCCCAAAAGAGCCTGGATACGCTGGTGGCCCTGCCGCTGGCCCTGGCCGGCTGGCTGCGCTACCTGCTGGCGGTGGACGACGCCGGCCAGCCGATGGAGGTCTCTTCCGACCCCATGAAGGAGGATCTGCAGGCAAAGCTGGCGGGCATCCAGCTGGGCAGGCCCGAGAGCTACACCGGCCAGCTCAAGGAGATTTTGGCAAACCCGGTGATCTTTGGCACCGACCTTGTGGCCGCCGGCCTTGCCGACACCATCGAGGCCATCTTTGTGGAGGAGCTGGCCGGCCCCGGCGCGGTGCGCGAGACTTTGCACCGCCGCCTGGCAAACGCCTGAACCCCGCCCCGCAAGCCCGCAGCGCGGTGCGCCGGGCAACAGATTCCCATCTCATAAACGGGGGCATGGGGGCCGTGGCCCCCATATCGGCCAATATCGGCAAACCCCGCCAGCCCGGTGCGCCGGGCAACAGATTCCCATCCCATAAGCGGGGGCATGGGGGCCGCGGCCCCCATATCGGCCAATTCGCCAATTCGCCAATTCGCCGATCCGCCCCCCGCAGACCCGTACCCCCGGCCGCGGCCGTTAAAAAAAGCGCCAAAAAAGGAGAGTGCAGCACAATGAAACCGTTTATGGACAAGGACTTTCTGCTGGAAACCGAGACCGCCAAAACCCTTTTCCACCAGCATGCCGCCGGCATGCCCATTGCCGACTACCACTGCCATGTAAGCCCCAAGGAGATCTTTGAGGACCGCCGGTTCGAGAATATCACCCAGGTCTGGCTGGGGGGCGACCACTACAAGTGGCGGGTCATGCGCTCGAACGGGGTGGACGAGCACTACATCACCGGCGATGCGTCCGACCGGGAGAAGTTCCAGAAATTTGCCGAGGCGCTGCCCAAGGCCATCGGCAACCCCATGTACCACTGGTGCCATCTGGAGCTGCAGCGCTTTTTTGGCTACACCGGCGTTTTGAACGGCGACACCGCCGAGGAGGTCTGGAACCTCTGCAACGACAAGCTGCAAAACGACCCCAATATGACCGTGCGCGGGCTGATCCTCCAGAGCAAGGTTGCCATGATCGGCACCACCGACGACCCCTGCGACGATCTGGAATGGCACAAAAAGCTGGCGGCGGACGCCTCCTTCCCGGTCAAGGTCTGCCCCTCCTTCCGGCCGGACAAGGCCATCAACATCCACAAGCCCGGCTTTGCCGAGTACATCAAAAAGCTGGGCGAGGTCACCGGCAGCGCCATGGGCTGCATCAACTGCGTGCGCAAGGCCCTCTCGGCCCGCATCGAGGCCTTTGACGCGCTGGGCTGCCGCGCCTCGGACCAGGGCATCGACTATGTGCCCTACCGCCCCGCGCCGGACGAGGAGGTCACCGCCATCTTTAAAAAGGCGATGGCCGGCGAGGCCGTGACGGCCGAGGAGGCCGAAAAATACCAGACCGCGGTGCTGCTGCACCTGGGCCGCGAGTACGCAAAGCACGGCTGGGCCATGCAGATCCACTACAACTGCCTGCGCAGCGTCAACACCAGGATGTTTAAGCAGCTCGGGCCGGACACCGGCTTTGACACCATCGCCACCTACAGCTGCGGCGAGGCCATCTGCGGCCTGCTGGACGCGCTGGAGCAGACGGGCGAGCTGCCCCGCACCATCCTTTACAGCCTCAACGGCGCTGAAAACGACCTGCTTGCCACCATTTTGGGGGCCTTCCAGGGCACCGAGGTGCCGGGCAAGATCCAGCTGGGCAGCGGCTGGTGGTACAACGACACCAAAACCGGCATGATCGACCAGATGACCAGCCTTGCCAACCTCGGCCTGTTGGGCAACTTCATCGGCATGCTCACCGACAGCCGCAGCTTCCTCTCCTATACCCGGCATGAGTACTTCCGCCGGGTGCTCTGCAACCTGATCGGCGGCTGGGTGGAAAACGGCGAGTACCCGGCCGACATGGCCGCCCTGGGCGGCATGGTGGAGGACATCTGCTTTAACAACGCCAAGCGGTACCTCTCGCTGTAAGCCCCCCGCCTTGCGGCGCAAAAAAGCGCCCGATACACAAACCCCCCAAAAAAGGAGACAGAAGCTATGAAAATGACATTCCGCTGGTACGGCGCAGACAGCGACAAGATCACCTTAAAGCAGATCCGGCAGATCCCGGGCTGCTCCGGCCTGATGGGCGTGCTGGACTACAAGGCCGCCGGCGAGGTCTGGACCGAGGAGGAGATCCGCGCCTACATGGACGAGGTGCACGCCGCCGGGCTCGAGTGCGAGGTGATCGAGAGCGTCAACATCCACGAGGACATCAAGCTCGGCCTGCCCAGCCGCGACGGGTATATCGAAAATTACAAAACCACCATCCGCAACCTGGCCAAATACGGGGTCAAGGTGATCGTGTACAACTTTATGCCGGTGCTGGACTGGCTGCGCACCGACCTTGCCCGCACGATCCCCGAGGACGGCAGCAACAGCCTGTATTTTGACGAAAAGGAGCTGGGCGAAATGACCCCGCTCGAGATCGTCAAAAAGACGGCCGAAAACTCCAACGGCTTTACCCTGCCCGGCTGGGAGCCGGCCCGGCTGGCCGAGCTGGAGCACACCCTCGAGCTGTACAAGGATGTGGACGAAGAAAAGCTCTACCAGAACTTCAAGTACTTTTTGGACGCCGTTATCCCGGTCTGCGAGGAGGTGGGGGTCAAGATGGCCTGCCACCCGGACGATCCGGGCTGGCCCATCTTTGGTCTGCCCCGCATCACCCACGACCAGGCCGGCTTCGACCGGATGGTCCAGCTGCACGACAGCCCCTGCAACACCCTCTGCTTGTGCACCGGCAGCCTGGGCAGCAATGTGCAGAACGACCTCCCGGCCATGATCCGCCATTTTGGCAAAATGGGCCGCATCGGCGCGCTGCATGTGCGCAACGTCAAGCATCTGGGCTCGCCCCGCTGCTTCCGGGAGTCGAGCCACCTCTCGAGCGACGGCGACCTCGACATGTACGCCATCATGAAGGCCATCTACGACACCTGCCCGGACACCTACATCCGCCCCGACCACGGCCGGATGATCTGGGACGAGGTGGGCCGGCCGGGCTACGGCCTCTACGACCGCGCCCTCGGCATCGCCTACCTCAACGGCCTGTGGGAGGCCATCGACAAGAACGAAAAGGCCAAAGCGTAAGGCCGGGCAGGGCGTAAGCCGGCCATAGGCCGGCCGGCCATTTGGCCCGGCGGTTCAAAAACCTTTTAAATGGGCGCGGGGGTACCCCGCGCCCATTTTGCGCCCCGCCGGCCGCCGCTTTGCGGCGGCCGGCCTTTCCCGGGGCGGGGCGCGGCCGCCTGCTTGGGCGGGATTTTGCCTTTTTTGCGCCCCGCCGCCGGGCCTTTGGGCAAAAAATGCACGGTATTCAAAAAATTTTTTTGCAAAAGGTGAGCAATCTGCCCCTTTCAAAAAGACTATATAGGCAGAGCCTTCAAAAGGACCCTTCGTGCCGCGGGCATGCCGCGGCAGGCGGGGGGCCTGAGGGCTTATGACCCTGTAACAAATCTTATGGGATCACCGTTCGCACAGGAACTTACACATAAGGGAGGAAGATGCAGCATGAATGACCGCTTTGGCAAACAGGCAAAACGCCTTTTGTGCGGGCTGCTGGCATTCGTTGTGCTCGCGGGCTACCTGCCCGACCTGAGCGTGTTTGCGGCGGATGCGCAGGCCCCGGCGGACCCGGCCGTGACCGAGTCCCCGGCGCCGGAAACCACCGAGCCGACCGAAGAGCCGACCGCGGAGCCGACCGAAGAGCCGACCGAAGAGCCGACCGCGGAGCCGACCGCAGCGCCGACCGCAGCGCCAACCGAAGAACCGGCTGCCGAGCCGGCTGCGCCGCCGGAGCCTGGGTGCACCTGTACCGAAAAGTGCGCTGAGGACAAGCCCAACAGCGATTGCCCCGTCTGCGCTGCGGAAGGTGCGGACCTGGCGGCCTGCAAGGGGGAAGGCAAGCAGGAACCCCAGTGCAGCTGCGCGGCGGCGGAGGGCGAAGCCCATCAAAAGGGCTGCCCGCTGTACGACGCCCTGGCGGCGTTCAAGGCCGCGTTTGAGGAACTTGCCGGGATCCAGCAAGCGTATCTGAACGATGAAGCGGCCGAAGAGGAGCTTGACGCCGCTTATGCTGCGGCTGCTGAAGCTTACAAGGCCCTGACCGACGAACAGAAGGCTGCGCTGCCTGAGGAGGTCCGCGGGGCGATGGAGCCGCAGCCTGCAGCCTTGGTGGAAGATACCAGCGCGGCCGCCGGCATTACCACCGAGGAGGCCCTGCGGGAGGCGGTCGAAAAGGGCGGCGAGATCAAGCTGGACGGCAACATCACCCTGGCCAACACGCTGACGATCGAGGCGGGCGCTGCCGTTATCCTGGACCTGGCAGGCCATACGCTGAGCGGCCCGCAAGCCGGCAATGTGCTGGTGAACGAAGGTACGCTTGTGATCAGGGACAGCGCTGGCGGCGGCACCATCACCCGGGACGAACCGGAAGGCAAGCACAAACACGGCTATATTATCGTAAACAACGGCGCCCTCACGCTGGAGGGCGGCCTCATAGAGGGCAAATGCACCCGCGGCAATCCCCCCTCCACCATTATCAATGGCCCACAATCCGACGCGACGCTGGCCATTTCCGGCGGCCGCGTTTACGCCGAGCTTGGCATCGCCGTAAAGAACGACGATCATGGCACCCTCACGATGACCGGCGGCGAAGTGACGTCGAATTCTGCGGCTCATGGGCATAACTATGCCGCCATCCAGAACTGGACGATGCATGCCACGGTTTCCGGCGGCACCATCAACGGCGAGGTGCAGACCTGGACCTATGACAACACCAACGCCAAGACCGTACTGGGCGGTTCTGTGGCCGTTCACGGCGGCGTATATACCCTGAAGTACAAAGATAAGGCCGCAAACGAACCTCAAACCGAGATCACCGGCGGCAGCTTTGACGCTGATGTGCGCAAGTATGTGGCCGAGGGCTATAAACAGGATCCCAGCGGAAAGGTCATTGAAGGTACTGACGGCCCCAGCTACGGCGATGTGGCGCTGGTCGGCAACGCAGGCTACGCCAGCCTTCAGGATGCCATTAGCGCGGCAAAGCCCGGCGATACCGTCACCCTGCTCAGGGACATTGCGGTAAACGGCACAAAAACAGGCAGTGAATCCTGGACGAAGGGGATCGTTGTCAACAAAAATATCACCCTCGATCTGGGCGGGAAAACAATTACTTCCAATGAGGACTGCACCTTCTGCATCTGGGTCAACGGCGGGGCGGCGCTCACGGTATGCAATGGCACGATCGACAGCAGCGCGGCGGAGTATGGCCTCTTTGCAAACTCGAATGGCGCGGTCACGACCCAAAATATAACCGTTACGGCGCAAAAATCGGCGGTGCGCAGTTTTGGCGCGGTTACCGTAAATGAGGGCAGCAGCCTTGCCGGCGGCAGCTACGGCGGCATCTTCCTTCTGGACAGCGGCAGCGTAACGGTCAACGGCGGCACGGTTACCGGCACCAGCTACGGCATTGATATGGCCGGCGGCCAAAGCGAGACCGCGGCCGGCAGCGTAATTGTCAACGGCGGCACGGTCAAAGGCCAAACCGTCGGCATTCGGGCAACCGCGCGTGATGACGTAAAGGTCGCCGGCGGGACGGTTGAAGGCGGAAAAACCGGCATCCTGGTGGAGGGCGGCAGCCTGGCCGTTACAGCCGGCAGTGTGAACGGCCCGGTCGATGTGGATAAGGCCAAAACCGTAGCGATCACCGGCGGCACCTTTGACACCGATGTTACCGGGTATCTTGACCCGAACCAGTATAAGCAGGATACGGATGGCAAAGTCCAGCCAAGCAAAGATTTGCCGGTCGGCCGCAGCGATGTGGCGGAGGTGGATGGCTTTGGCTATCCCACCATCGCCGAGGCCGTCAAGGCGGCCAAGAAGGGCGATACCGTCACCCTGCTCAAGGATGTAACGCTGGGCAAGGATGCCGTTACGATCAACAAGGACCTGTCGCTCGACCTGAATGGGCATACCATTACCGCCTCTGAAACAAACAATACCTGCTTTAACGTTACCGGCCGCACGGCCTTCTATGTGTACAATGGCGGCGCCATTCATGGCAACGCGTACACGTTCCAGGTCAGCGAGAGCAGTGAAGTGCTCATTGAAGATACAACCGTTACCGGTACGGGAACGGCATTTTGGAACCGGGGCAGCATTACCTTTGGAAAGGACAGCAATGTTTACGGCGGTTCCTTCAGTGGCGTATTTCTGGTGTACGGAACGGTCACGGTGCTGGACGGCGCCACCGTTTCCGGCAATGGATACGGTATTGGCATGACGGGAAATGCTGATCCCAAGCTTCCCAAAAAGGTAACGATAGAAGGCGGAACGGTTACAGGCACGGTGGCCGGCGTCTGTGTACAGGCTGGTGATGCGGTAATCAGTGGCGGCACGGTCAAGGGTGCAAAGGACGGCATCCAGATCAAAGACAACGGAAATCTCACGGTGGAAAACGGCAGCATCAGCGGCGTCGGAAACGGCATTTCCGTTGCCGGCAACGGCAGTTCGCTGGCCATCTCCGGCGGCAGCGTAGACGGCGGGATCAAGGCTGAAAACGGCACGGTCGCCATCTCCGGCGGCAGCTATTCGGTGGTCCCGCAGCCGGAATACGTCGTTTCCGGCCTTGAGAGTTATACCGGCAGCGATGGCCGTTTCTACATCCGCAGTATCACCCCCGCCCCCACCCAGGCCCCGGCCAAGGCACCGATTGCCCCGGCAATTGCGCTGGGAACGTGAACATCCCCCCGTTTCAGAAAGCGCCCGGTAGACAGAAAGGT
>CAJTVI010000079.1 GCA_910579545.1 uncultured Oscillospiraceae bacterium
GGGCGGCCCGGCAAACCAGAAGGCCGGCCGGCCGGCAAAGGGCCTTTCGCAGCGGCGGCCGGGCCGGGCGCTGCGGCGGATGCTCTACCGCTGGATGGCCTGGATGCTGCTGCTGGCCTTTTTTTGCTGCGTGTGCAGCAGCCTGGAGATGGCCATGGCCTTTGCCAAGGACCCCCGCGGGGTGCTGGAGGGCAAGGTTACAGCTGTACCCGCTTACCGCAGCCAGGTGGCGCGGCTGAGCGCGCTGGCCATGCAGGCGGCCGCGCAGCCGCCCGCAGAGGGCGAACCGAACGAGCTGCTGGAGCTTTTGGAGAGCACCGACACCCTTTTGTGCTATATCGCGCGGCCCAAAGAGGTAAGCGAAGGGGCCTGGCCCGAGGCCTTTTGCGCCCCGCTGCAAAATGGAGAGGCCGGCTATGAACTGCTGTTCAGCTGGCAGGCGGGCCAGCAAACCCCCGCCGAGGCGGCCTTTTTGGGACAGACGGCGCCCTTGAGCGAGCTGGAGCTGGCGGGCGGGGCGGCCTTTCCCTCCCCTGCCGAGCTGGAGGGGGCGGTGGTGATGCTGGCCGGCCGGGAAAGCCCGGACAGCCCGCTCTACCCCCACGTTTATACCGCGCGGCGGTGGCAGGTTTCCGCCCTGATCTGCTGCGGGCTGCTGGCGCTGGCCCTGCTGCTGTTTTTGTACACCGCCGTTTTTGCGCGGGACGTGCGTGCCGGCAAGGCGCTGGCGGCCGGGCTGCTGGGGCGGGTCTGGCTGGAGCCAAAGCTGGTGGCCGCGGCGGGCGTGCTGCTGTTTTTGTGGCGCAGCCGGCTGGTGTATTATACTGCCGCCGGCCCGGTGCTGCCAAGGCCGGAGCTGCTGGCAGGCCTGTTTTGCTTTTACCTGTTTTGGGCCGACCTGAGCCTTGCCGGCCCGGCGTTTTTTACCCACAGCCTCTGCGCCGCCGCCGTGCGCGCCGCCATAGGCTTTTGCCGCCGGCAGCCCTGGCAGCGGCGGCTGCTGGGCGGGTTTATTGCCAGTGCGCTGGCCGCGGCCGGTTTGGCGGCGGCCAGCGCGTGGGCGGCCTCGCACGCGCGGTTCAGCGGCGCGGCGCAGCTGCTCAGCATTGCCTGTGCGCTGGGTGCGCTGGGCGCGCTGGCCCTTTGCTGTCGGATGCTGGCCCGGCTGGTGGACGAGGGCAGCCAGCTGGCCGCAAAGCTGGCCGACCTGCGGGCGGGGCGGCCCAGCGGGCCGCTGGCCCTGCCCAAGACCTCGCTGCTGGCCGGCCCGGCCGAGGATCTGAGCCGGGTGGAGGAGGGCATTGCCCGCGCGGTGGAGGAGCGCAGCCGGGCCGACCGGATGAAGGTGGAGTTGGTTACAAATGTTTCCCACGATATCAAAACCCCGCTGACCAGCATTGTGAGCTATGCCGACCTTTTGTGCGCCGAGCCGGACCTGCCCGCCGCGGCGGCGGAGTACGCCCGCATTTTGCAGCAGAAGGCCGCCCAGCTGCGGGGCATGGTGCAGGACGTGTTTGAGCTGAGCAAGGCGGCCAGCGGCAACCTGCCCTTGAACCCGGCCCCGCTGGACCTTGCCAAGCTGATCTGGCAGACCCTAGCCGACATGGACGAGAAGATCAGCGCCTCCCCGGCCGAGTTCAAGGTAAACCTGGCCCCCGAGGCCTGGGTAACGGCGGACGGCGACAAGCTGTACCGGGTGTTCCAGAACCTGTTTGCCAACGCGGCGCAGTACTCGCTGCCGGGCAGCCGGGTGTATGTGACCCTGACGGCCGAGGGCGGCAAGGCAAAGGCCAGCGTAAAAAACGTGGCCAACTACGAGATGGGCTTTGACCCCGCCGAGATCACCGAGCGGTTTGTGCGGGGGGACGCCGCCCGCGCTACCGAGGGCAGCGGGCTGGGGCTTTCGATCGCCCGCAGCTTTGCCGAGGCCTGCGGCGGCAGCTTAGAGGTGCGGGTGGAGGCCGACCTGTTCTGCGCTACGGTAACCCTGCCGCTGACCGGCCGGCCCGAGCCGGCCCAAAACGCGCCCGCGGGGGACGCGGCCGCCCCGGCAGAGCCGGCGGCACCCCCCGTACCGGCTGCATCCCCCAGCCCGGCGCAGCCGGCCGGGGCCGCGGAGGGCCCCCTTGCCCAGATGCGGGAGCTGCCGCTGGAGCCGGACGCGCCGGTACCGCAGGCAAACGCCGGCGAGTGAGGCGGCAGCCCCCGGCGCCCGGAAAAGCGGGGCTGGACATTGACAAGATGTCACCTTTTCCCCTATAATATTTTGTATAATATTACGGCGGCGGATGGGCGGCGGGGCTTTTGCCAAAACGCCGCGCCGCCGCACATAAGGGTGATGAACGATGAACAGCATCCGCAAAAAAATCACAGTATGCCTGATGGCGACCGTGCTGCTGGCACTGGCCATTGTGGGCGGCTGCAGCACCGCGCTGAGCTACCGGGGCACCCTGGCCACGGTGGACCGGATGATGTGCGAGACCGTTCTGCTGGCGGCCGGCCGGATCGAGCAGGAACTTACGGCCTACAAAAACGTGGCCATGGACACCGGCTGCGTGCCCCAGCTGGCCGACCCGGACACCTCGGTGGAGGACAAGCGCGCCATCATCGATCAGCGGGTGAGCGCCCACGGCTTCCAGCGCGGCAACGTGATCGGGCTGGACGGCATCAGCATCTTTGACGGCAAGGATTACTCCGACCGCGAGTATGTCCGGCAGGCCATGCAGGGCAACGTGTATGTTTCGGAGCCGCTCATCAGCAAGATCACCGGCGAGCTCTCGATCATGGTGGCGGCGCCCATCTACGCCGGGGGCGTTTACGGCTCCCGCATTGTTGGGGTCGTCTACTTTGTGCCGCCCGAGACCTTTTTGAACGACATCGTCTCCTCGGTGCGGGTGGGCCAGAGCAGCCGCGCCTACATGATCAACCGAAACGGCGACACGATCGCGGACGTGACCCTCGAGACGATCACCACCCAGAACGTTGAGGCCGAGGCCCAGAGCGACCCCTCGCTGAAGGAGCTGGCGGCCATCCACAGCGCGATGCGCCAGGGCCAGAACGGGTTTGCCAGCTTTAAGGCGGAGGACGGCCCGCGCTTTGCGGCCTACGCCCCGGTAAACGGCACCGACGGCTGGAGCGTTGCGGTGACCGCCCTGAAAACCGACTACCTGGCCGACACCTATTTTGGCATGGTCGTAAACGTGGTGGCGGTGGTGCTTTCGGCCATTGCGTCGATTGTGGTGGCGGTGCGGCTTTCGGGCAGCATCAGCCGGCCGATGCAGGCCTGCGCCAAACGGATGGAGCAGCTGGTGGCGGGCGACCTGGAAACGCCGGTGCCCCCCTGCCGCGGGCAGGACGAGACCGCCATGCTCACCCGGTCCACTGCCGAGCTGGTAAAGGGGCTGAACAACATCATCTCGGACATTGGCTACCTGCTTACCGAGATGGCCAACCAGAACTTTGACGTGCAGTCCCGCCACCGGGACGCCTATGTGGGCGGGTTTGAGAACATCCTGCTCACCATGCGCACCCTCAAGGTGAACCTGAGCAACACCATGCGCCAGATCGACGCCTCGGCCGGGCAGGTCTCGGCGGCCAGCGGGCAGGTATCGGCCGGCGCGCAGGCGCTGAGCCAGAGCTCGATGACCCAGGCAAGCTCGGTGCAGGAGCTGGCGGCCACCATTGAGGATATCTCGGACAGCGCCCAAAAAACGGCGGCGGCGGCCAAGGAGGCCGGCGAGTATGTGGAAAAGGCCGGCGCGCAGCTGGGCGCCAGCGTGGACCATGTAAACGAACTGAACGCCGCGATGCAGCGGATCTCGGCCTCGTCGGAGGAGATCTCCAAGATCATCGCGGTCATCGAGAACATCGCGTTCCAGACCAATATCCTGGCCCTCAACGCCGCGGTGGAGGCCGCGCGGGCCGGCTCGGCCGGCAAGGGCTTTGCGGTGGTGGCCGACGAGGTGCGCAGCCTTGCCTCCAAGTCGGATGAATCGGCCAAGGCCACCAAGGAGCTGATCGAGGGCTCGATCTCGGCCGTGTCCGAGGGCACCTCCGCCGCCGCGCGGGTCACCGAGGCGCTGGAGCAGACCAGCACCCTGGCCGGGCATGTCTCGTCCCAGATGGCCATTGTGGTGGACGCGGTGGAAAAGCAGACCGCCGCCATTGTGCAGGTCACCGCGGGGGTGGACCAGATTTCCGGCGCGGTGCAGACCAACAGCGCCACCGCCCAGCAGAGCGCCGCCACCAGCCAGCAGCTTTCGGCCGAGGCGGTGAGCCTCAAGCAGATGGTGGACCAGTTTACCCTCGCGGCCGAATAAGGCGCGGTTTCATCCAATACAGCAAAGAACAGCGGCAGGCCCGCGGCGGGGAAATTCCCGCCGCGGGCCTGCCCTGCTCACGGCATTTATCTTAAAATATCCGCAGGGAAAATGCCTGCTCCCGCGCGGCGGTTTGCCGGGCCGCAGGACCGTTTTGGCTTACCCCGCGAGATACGGCATCGGGTCCACCGTGCTGCCGCCCTTGAGCACCTCAAAGTGCAGATGGGTCTTTTCGGCGCTCTCGGCGCTGATCTCCCCGATCATGCCCAGCTTTGCGCCGGCGCGCAGCTCGTCCCCCACCGTTACGGCAAGGTCGGGCGCAAGGCCGGCGTAGCGGTAGACCACCTCGTCCGATTCCACCTCCACCACCTGGCCCCAGTTGCCGTCCTCGTACACGGCGGTCACGGTGCCGGCGGCGCAGGCGCGCACGGTGGCGTCCTCGGCGCAGGAGATATCCACCCCGTTGTGGGTGCGCCAGTCGCCCAGGGTCTCGCTGTATACCAGTTCGTCCCCGCTATATTCCTTGCTGATCGGCCCAGAGACCGGCTGCACAAAGGAAACACCGGCCTGTTCGGCAGCATCGCCAGACCCTTCGGACTCGGCCTGCAGCTGCGGCGAGGCAGCCTGCGAGGACGAGGCAGCTTGCGGCGGCGCCGAGGATGCGGGCTTGGGTATATCTTCTACCTTCTGGTCTACCTGTGCCTGCGGCAGCTCCCATGGGATGCCCTCCTCCTGCAGTGGGGTTTTGGTGTCGGGTGTGTCAAGGCGCTGCATCATATTGCGGATGGCCCAAAAGCTGCTGATCGCCGCCGCCAGGATGCAGGCCAGCAGGGCAAGGTAAAAGCCCTTGTCCCGCAAAAACGATGTGATCTTATTCATCTTTTCGCTCCATTCTCCTTTGCGCGTATGGATTGCTCGTCCGGCCGGGACGATGGGTTCGCTGTTAGTTTGCGGCAGTGCCGGGCGGTTTATGCATGGCGGGGCGGCGGGCCGCACTTGTTTTTTGCGCCGCGGCACAGTACAATAAAAGAAACCCCGCCGGCAAAAAGCGGGGCAAACGCAGCGGGAAAAACACAAAGCGGCAAATGCGGCGGATTGCACAGCCGCCTCATGGGCCGCTATTAAAAACATCGCTTGACAAGGGCACGCATGGTTTTTGGGGCAAAACGAGTAAAAAGCAAAAAAGATAAAAACCTTTTTGTTTTTAGAAAGAACCTTTGCCCCAAAAACTCCGCAGGACCGGCAGGGCAAGGCCAGTGGTACGATGGCAAGGCGGCGTGCCGCGGGAATCCTTGGTGGATTCCAAGGTGCGCCAACGCAGCCAGCGTGCCGCTGGAGTTGGCCTGACGGCGTGTGCGCCCTTGTTAAGGGATGTAAGAGAGGAGGCCGTTGCCTTGGGCTATGTGGCGGGCATTGGCGGCGCAAACATCGACCTGCACGGCAGGGCGGACGGCGCGGTGGTGCTGCGGGACTCGAACCCCGGCCGGATGCACCTGTCGATGGGGGGCGTAATGCGCAACATCCTGGAAAACCTGGCCCGGCTGGGGGTGCCGGTACGGCTGGCCAGCGTGGTGGGCGACGACGAATACGGCCGCATGCTGCGGGAGGGCTGCCGCGCCCTGGGCATGGGCACCGACTGCCTTGTGACCCTGCCGGGCGAGCATTCCAGCTGCTATGTCTCGATTTTGGACGGCAGCGGCGATATGCTGATCGCCATGAGCGACATGCACATCGTCAAGCAGCTTAACGAGGATTTTGTGCGCGGCTGCCTGCCCATGCTGAACGCAGCCGAACTGGTGGTGTGCGATGCAAACCTCTCCCCCGCCGCCCTGCGCTTTCTCACCCAGCACTGCACCCGGCCGCTGTATCTGGACCCGGTGTCCACCCGGTGGGCCGAGGCGGTGCGCCCGGTGCTGGGCCGGTTTGACACGGTAAAGCCGAACCTTCTGGAGATGGAGGTGCTGGCCGGCAGGCCGATCGGCAGCCGGGCAGAGTTGGAGGCTGCCTGCAGCGCCGTGCTGGCGGCCGGGGTGCGGCAGGTGTTTGTTTCGCTGGGGGAAAATGGGCTGTGGTACCAGGGCCCCGGCGAGGCGCTGCACGGCAAAGCGCGCGGGTTTGACCGGCTGGTAAACGCCACCGGCGCGGGCGACGCCACCATGGCCGGCATCGTATACGCGGCGCTGCACGGCCTGCCGCCCAAAGACACCCTGCGCTTTGCGCTGGGGGCCGGGCTGCTGGCCGTGAGCGGCGAGGACACCATCAACCCGGCCATGAGCGCCGGCGCGGTAAATACCATGATAAAGGAGTATCTGTTATGAATCTGGACAAATACCTGGACGTTGCCCCCGAGATCAGGGCGGCCTTGGCCGCCGGCAAGCCGGTGGTGGCGCTGGAAAGCACCATCCTTTCGCACGGGATGCCCTACCCTCAAAACCTTGCCTTTGCGGCCCGGGTGGAACAGGTGATCCGGGACGAGGGGGCCGTGCCGGCCACCATGGCGATCATTGACGGCCGGATGAAGGCGGGGCTGACCGGGGCCGAACTGGAGCGGATGTGCAAGGCCGAGGGGGTGGCCAAGGTGAGCCGCCGGGACCTGCCCATCCTGCTGGCAGAGGGCGGCACCGGCGCAACCACGGTGGCCTCCACCATGATCCTGGCCAGCCTTGCGGGGGTGCGCATCTTTGCCACCGGCGGCATTGGGGGGGTGCACCGCGGCGCGCAGGAGACAATGGATATCAGCGCCGACCTTCAGGAACTGGCCCACACCCCGGTGGCGGTGGTGTGCGCCGGGGCCAAGATGATCCTGGACATTGGGCTGACCCTGGAATACCTTGAAACGATGGGGGTGCCGGTGCTGGGGCTGGATACCGACGATTTCCCCAGCTTTTACTGCCGCAAAAGCGGTTTTGGGGTGGATTACAACGCCAAAACCCCGGCCGACGCCGCCCGGGTGGCCAAAACCAAGTGGGATCTGGGGCTCATTGGGGGGCTCTTGATTGGCAACCCGGTGCCCGAGGAATACGCCATGGACTTTGACGAGATGACCGCCGTGATCGACAGGGCCCTGGCCGCCGCCCGGGATGCCGGGGTGCGCGGCAAGGACACCACGCCCTTTTTGCTGGCCCACATTGTGGAGTACACCGGCGGGCGCAGCCTTGCCACCAACATCGAGCTGGCCTGCCACAACGCGCGGATGGCTGCCCGCATCGCGGTGGAGTACGCTAAGCTGTGAGCCGGCGCAGGCAGGGCGTCCCGGCGCCAAAACAGCCCGGCGCGGGCAGGGCCGGCGGGATTTTTTCGCGGGCGGCCAGGCCGCGCATGGCCCCGGGGCAAAAAGGGGCGGCCGCCTCCCCCGGCCCCGGCCGGGCAGACTGGGCCGCGGCGGTGCTGGTTGGGCTGGCGGCGCTGGTCTGCTTTGAGCACCCGGACATCTGGGAGACCTGCAACCACAGCCGGATACTGCTGGACAGCCTGTTTGAGGGCCGCTTTTTGGAGTTTTACGAACTGGTGGCCGCCCACGAGGCTCCCCTTTACTATGTAAATGGGGCCAACTACAATATTTTGGTCTACCTGCTGTTTGCGGCCTGGCAGCTGCCGGTCTGGCTTGTGTGCAGGCTGGCGGGGCTGGCGGCAAACGAATATTTTTTGATCTTTTGGTCCAAGGGCCTGTGCGCGGCGGGGCTGGCGGCCTGCTGCTGGCTGCTGGCAAAGCTGGCGGAAGGGCTGGGGCTCTCACAGCCGGAATGCCGCTGGGCGGCGCTGGGGCTTTTGCTCTGGCCGGTCAGCTTTTTCAGCGTGCTGGTGATGGGCCAATACGACGTGTTCTGCCTGGCGGCCACCCTGGCTGCCCTGCTCTGCTACCAAAAGGGGCGGCTGCGGGCGTTTACGGGCTGGATGGGCGCGGCGGCGTGTTTTAAGTTTTTTCCGCTGCTGGTGTTTTTGCCGCTTTTGCTGCTGGCCGAAAAGCGGCCCAAAAAGCTTTTGCTGCACGGCCTTGGCAGCCTGTGGCTGCTGATCCCCACCACCCTGCTGTTTTGGGGCCGCACCGGCAAGGCGCTGGGTTTTACGGTGGAGATGGCGCAGCGCCTGTTTGCCCAAACCCTGCCCGGCGGCATGCGGGACCTCCCGGTGTTTGCGCTGGTCTATGCGCTGGTGCTGGTGCTCTGCTGGTTTTGGCACCCGGACGCCAGGCGGCTGCGCGGGCCGCTGGCGGTGTATGTTTGCCTTGCAGTGTACAGCCTGATGCTGCTTTGCATCCGCTGGCACCCCCAGTGGGTGGCGCTGCTGGGGCCGTTTTGGCTGCTGTGCATGCTGCTGCAAAAAGAGCGGCTGGCCTTTTTGGCCCTGGACTGGGCGTTCAGCGCCGGGTACTTTTTGCTGGTGTTTTTTGAGTTTCCCTGCCAGATGGACGCAAACCTGTTTGACTATGGGCTGATCACCGCCCTGACCGGGCGGCTGGCCAGCCAGAACCTTGGCCGCACCACCGCCTCGGTGCTGCTGGAAAAGATCCCCTTTTGCGTGCAGCTGGCCCCGGCCCTGTTTGCCGTGCCGCTGCTGGCCGCGCTGGTGCTGCATTTCCCGCTCAAAAGCGGCAGCCTTGCGGCCCGGCTGGCCGGGGCCGCCGGCGGGGGCGCTGAGGGCCTGGAGGCCGACGGGGGCGAGGGCCCAAACGGCGCAGCCGCCGGAGCTGTAAATGGTGAGGCCGGTGGGGGTAAAAATGCCCCGGCCATTGCGGGCGCAAACGATACGGCCGGTGGCCCAGGCTTTGCCGGCGGTGGCGAAAACGCCCCGGCCATCGCCCCGGTATCCCTGCGGGTGTGGGTGTTTGCCAGCTTTGCGGTGGGGGTGCTGCTCTGCTGGTTTTTGCCCAGCCTGTGGGTTTGGGTGCAGTGCTTTTAGCGGTTTTTGGGCAAGAGCAGCGGCCCCGGTGTTCTGCAAAGAACACCGGGGCCGGTTTGATCGGGCAGGAGGCCGCAGGCCGCCCCGCCCCCCGCCATCCCCCGGCGCGGCGCCGGGAATCAAAAAGCTGGAGGCCATCATGCGGATCCAGGATCAAAACATTGACGGCGGCAAAGCCTTTGACTGGGGAAAAGCCTCCGCGGACTATGCGGCATACCGGGACATTTACCCGCAGGAATTTTACGACCGGATCCTGCGGCGAAAGCTGTGCGTCCATGGGCAGCGCGTCCTTGACGTTGGTACCGGCACAGGGGTGCTGCCCAGAAATATGTACCGCTATGGGGCCAGCTGGACCGGCACGGACATTTCCGCCGAGCAGATCGAACAGGCCAAAGCCCTCTCCCGCGGCATGAAGATCGGCTATTACGCCCAACCGGCGGAAAACCTGCCCTTTGCGCCGCAGTCGTTTGATGTGATCACCGCCTGTCAGTGCTTTTGGTATTTCCAGCACGAAACCGTGATGCCCAAATTTTATGAACTGCTCAAGGCCGGCGGGCGGCTTCTCGTTTTGTACATGGCGTGGCTTCCGTTTGAGGACAAAATTGCGGCCGCCAGCGAAAAGCTTGTGCTGAAATACAGCCCCAAGTGGAGCGGCGCGGCCGAGACCATGCACCCCATCGCCATCCCCGGCTGTTACCTTGAGCGGTTTGAACTGGTTTGCCATGAGGAATATCCGCTTAAGGTGCATTTTACGCGCCAAAGCTGGCATGGAAGGATGAGGGCCTGCCGGGGGGTCGGCGCGTCCCTTTCAAAAGAGGAAATCAGCGCCTGGGAAGCGGAGCATCTGCGGCTGCTGGGCGACATTGCGCCCGCAGAATTTGACATACTGCATTATGCCGCCATGGCCGAGCTGGCAAAAAAATAGCCGAATGGCCCAAACCCTTTTTGCCATCATGCGATCTGTCCCTGCTTTGGGGGATACGGCAAACACGCGCCGCCGGGCACAGGGCCCGGCGGCGCGTCAGTCTGTCAAAAAATGGAAAAGCAGCAAGACAAAAGGGAGAAAAGGAGGTATAA
>CAJTVI010000080.1 GCA_910579545.1 uncultured Oscillospiraceae bacterium
TGACCGGTCTGACAAAGGCTCAGATCGAGCGCTGCCTCTTAAAGCATTAAGAGGGATGTCTGTCCCTTTGTCTCAGACAAAAGAACCGTCCCTCTGTCTCGCAGCGGCCCGCAGGGCCGCTGGGCCCCCACGAAAGTTTGCGAAGCAAAATTTCGTGGGGAAAAGGAGGAATGACGGAGCGGCACGAGAAAAGCCCGGTCTCACGACCGGGCTTTTTTTGAACGGAGCAAAATCCATTCCGACCTGGTGCCGGTGGTGGGACTTGAACCCACACGGTGTTGCCACCAACGGATTTTGAGTCCGCATCGTCTGCCATTCCGACACACCGGCATATGGGTGGGCCTCTGCCTGTTTTTTCGGCTGAGCCCATATTTTCCTTTCCCATTATAATATACGCCAGGCAAGAAATCAAGACGGGATTTTGCTCGGGGAGTGTCCAAACCGGGGAGGGTGATCCGCCGGCCGGGTGCGTGGGAGCAGCCTCTCAAGGCAACGGGGCCCCTGCCCCGAAAGCCTTTTGAGACTCTCCCCGGCGGGCTCAGGCCGGGCGCGGGGGTGGGCCGCCCGCGGGGCAGGCCGGCCGCAGGGGGTATCCCACGCAGGGCCGCCCCGCCCTTCTCCCCGGCGGGGACCTGCGCGGCGGGAGCTTACGCGGCGGGGGCTTGCGCGGCGGGGGCGGTTTGCCGTATACTGAAAAGCGGAAGGGAGGGTTTTGCATGGATCGGATCGCATCCCGCGCCGGCCGGCGCGCGGCCTGCCTGCTGCTGGCCCTTGCGCTGGCGGCGGGGCTTTTGTGCGGCTGCGCGGCCGGGCGCTCGCCAGCGCAGCCCACGGCCCGGAGCATGCCGGAGGCCACCGCCCCGCAGGACCCCGGCAGCGGCGCCAACGAGTGGTTTGCCAGCTTTACCCGGGAGCTCTTTGTAAACAGCCTGCAGTCCAACGGCCTGACCCTCAACTATACCCTTGCCGACCCGGACGCCTGGGGCATCTCCCGCGAGATCGTGGAGCCGCTGGGCGTTTTTTCGCCCGAGGGCTGGCTGGAGGACCAGCGCGCGATCCGGGAGGAGCTGGACTGGCTGCGCGGCTTTGACCGCGACACCCTTTCGCCCGGCCAGAAGCTGACCTGGGACGTACTGGAATACTACCTGACGCGGCAGGACGAGTACAGCGGGATGGAACTGCACGGCGACCTGCTGGGCTCGATGTATGGGCTGCACACCAGCCTGCCCATTACCCTGGCCGAGTTCCGGTTTGGCTGCGCCGGGGACATCGAGCTTTACCTGGCCCTGCTAAAGGATTTCCCACGCTGCTTTGACGAGGTGGCCCTGTTTGAGGAGTACCGGGCCAAGGCCGGCTATTTTATGGGGGACGAGCAGCTGAACGCGCTGCTGGCCTTTTGCCGCGAGGACGCCGGCGAGGCGGTGGGCGCCCTTTTGCGGGAAAGCTTTGCCGACCGGCTTGCCCGGCTGGACTGGCTGGGGCCCGATGACGCCGCCGCCTATACCCGCCGCAGCGAGGAACTGATCGAGGGATCGGTGCTGGCGGCCTACCGCCAGCTGGCCGACCGGCTGGAGCCGCTGCGGGGCAGCGGCCCCGAAAGCCCCGGGCTGAGCCAGCTGCCCCGGGGCAAGGAGTATTTTGAACTTCTTTTGCGGGACGAGGTGGGGGTCGATTTTGATTCTGCCGAGGCCATCGCCCGGCTCATGCGGCGGCGGGAGGAACTGACCGAACGCATCCAGCAGCTTAACGAGGAGAATCTGGCGCTGCCGTACAAGTTCTCGCGCTGGCAGCCGCCCGACCTTACGCCGGAAGAAATCTTAGAGGATCTGCGCCAAAAATGCGCCGGGGAATTCCCGCTGCCCCAGCAGGCCGGGTACCAGGTCAAGGAGGTCCTGCCCGCCCTGCAAAACTACCTCAGCCCCGCGTTTTACCTGGTGCCGCCCATCGACAGCCCCGAGGAAAACGTCATCTACATCAACCCCGCCCAGCTGGGGGACTGGGTGAGCCTTTACGTTACCCTGGCCCACGAGGGGTTCCCGGGACATCTGTGCCAGTCGGTGATCGCGGCCGAGGCCGGGCTGGACCCGGTGCGCAGCCTGCTGGGCTGCCGCGGTTACAGCGAGGGCTGGGCCAGCTATGTGGAGTTCCAGTACGCCTACGGCTGGGCCATACCGGACAATGAGCCGCTGGCACAATACGCCGCCGCGATGGACGAGCTGGCCCTGATACTAATGGCCGATATCGACCACGCGGTCAACGCCGCGGGGGCAGACGAGGATACGGTCGGCAACCTCCTGTTTGCCTACGGGTTTGACCGCGAGGACGCGCACGAGGTCATCCAGGCGGTGGCCGAGGAGCCCTGCAGCTATGCTTGCTACGCGCTGGGGGAACTGGAGTTTTTGCGGCTGCGCCAAAAGGCCGAGGAGGCGCTGGGCGATGGGTTTGATCCCATCGCCTTCCACACCGTGCTGCTGGAGGGCGGCGAGATGCCCTTCCCGCTGCTGGAGGCCCGGCTGGATGCCTGGCTGGCGGCGCAGCAGGCGGCAAAATAGGCCGGCGCGGGGGTTTGCTCCCTGCGCTTAAATACCGCCGGCGCGGCCGGGGCAGCCATGCGCCGGCATGGGGGCGCCGCGCCGCGTAATAAAAAAGGAGGGCTTTTGCGTGAAGCTTTTGTTTAAGCAGCGGCTGTTTTCCTGGTTTGACAGCTACGACATCTACGACGAGGCGGGCCAGACCGTGTACACGGTGCAGGGCCAGCTGGCCTGGGGCCACTGCCTGAAAATTTTTGACGCCGCCGGGTACGAGATCGGCATGGTCAAGGAGCGGGTGCTGACCTTTCTGCCCAAGTTTGAACTCTACTTTGACGGGCAGTACCTGGGCTGCATCCACAAGGAACTGAGTTTTTTGCGCCCGCGGTATGTGATCGAGTGCAATGGCTGGCAGGTGGAGGGGGACTTTTTGGAGTGGGACTACCGCATCCTTGGCCCGGACGGCGAGCTGGTGGCGGTGGTGGAAAAGCAGCTGCTCAACTGGACCGACACCTATACCATCGAGGTGGCCGACCCGCAGGATGCCCTTTGCGCCCTGATGCTGGTGCTGGCCATCGACGCGGAGAAGTGCTCGCGCAATTAAGGGGCGCGGCGGCGATCCCGCCCGGCCGCCCGGCCAAGGCGGCCTGCGCCGGACAGCTTTGAACCGCCGCAATTTAATTGTAAAATTTTTGGGCGGGGGCCGTTTGCCGGCCTTCGCCCTTTTTTTGCGGGGCGGTTTGTGGTATCATGGAAACTGGCGCGGCACAGCCCGCCGCCCCTCTGCCCGCCGGGCCATGGGGCCGCCGGAGGGCCCGCCGCGCCAGGGGCCGGGGCAAGCCCTCGCGCAAACGCGCAAAAGCCCCCGGCCCGCGCAAAAACGCACACTTCCCCGGCGCGCGTTGCGGTGTCTGCCCGCCGCGCCGGATCAAAAAAAGGTGGATGAACGATGTCTTTGATGGAAAAAATCTTTGGCAGCTTTTCGGACAAGGAACTGAAAAAGATCCAGCCCATTGCAAACAAGGTGCTGGCGCTTGAAGGCGAGATGCAAAAAAAGACCGACGCCGAGCTTGCGGCCATGACCCCCGTTTTTAAGGAGCGTCTGGCCGCGGGCGAAACGCTGGACGATATTTTGCCCGAGGCCTTTGCGGTTTGCCGGGAGGCAAGCTGGCGGGTGCTGGGCATGAAGCATTTCCCGGTGCAGGTGGTGGGCGGCATTGTGCTGCACCGGGCCTGCATTGCCGAGATGCAGACCGGCGAGGGCAAGACTCTGGTGGCCACCCTGCCGGTCTACCTGAACGCGCTGGCCGGCAACGGGGTGCACGTGGTCACGGTGAACGACTACCTGGCCCGCCGGGACAGCGAGTGGATGGGCAAGCTTTACCGCTTTTTGGGGCTGACCGTGGGCCTGGTGGTGCACGAGGCGGACAGCGCCGCCCGCCGCGCCGCCTATGCCGCCGACGTGACCTACGGCACCAACAACGAGTTTGGGTTCGACTATCTGCGGGACAACATGGTGGCCTACAAGGACCAGATGGTGCAGCGGGGCCACGCCTATGCCATTGTGGACGAGGTGGACTCGATCCTGATCGACGAGGCCCGCACCCCCCTGATCATCAGCGGCCGGGGGGACGATTCCAGCAGCCTGTACCAGGCGGCCGACCAGTTTGCCAAAAAGCTGAAGCAGTGCAAGGTGGTAGAACTGGACGACAAGGCCGAACAGGACGAACAGGTGGACGGCGACTATGTGGTGGACGAAAAGCACAAGACCGCCACCCTGACCCAGAGCGGCATCGCCAAGGCCGAGGCGTATTTTAAGGTGGAGAACCTCTCGGACGCGGCCAACATGACCCTTTTGCACCACATCAACCAGGCCATCAAGGCCCGCGGCGTGATGCAGCGGGACATCGACTATGTGGTGCGGGACGGCGAGGTCATCATCGTGGACGAGTTTACCGGGCGGCTGATGATCGGCCGGCGGTACAACGAGGGGCTGCACCAGGCCATCGAGGCAAAAGAGGGGGTGACGGTGGCGGCCGAGAGCAAGACCCTGGCCACCATCACCTTCCAGAACTATTTCCGCATGTACCAAAAGCTGGCCGGCATGACCGGCACCGCCCGCACCGAGGCGGACGAGTTCAGCGAAATCTACGGCCTGAACATCGTAAGCGTGCCCACCAACAAGCCCTGCGCCCGCGAGGACCTGCCAGACAGCGTGTACAAGACCGAAAAGGGCAAGTACGATGCGGTGATCGCCCAGGTAAAGGAGTGCCACGCCAAGGGCCAGCCGGTGCTGGTGGGCACCGTGAGCATTGAAAAGAGCGAGCTGCTGAGCAAGCTGCTGGGCCGCCAGGGCATCCCCCACAACGTGCTGAACGCAAAGCACCACGAAAAAGAGGCCGAGATCGTGGCCCAGGCCGGCAAAAAGGGCGCGGTGACCATTGCCACCAACATGGCCGGCCGCGGCACCGACATCGTGCTGGGCGGCAACGCCGAGTACATGGCCAAGGCCCAGCTGCGCAAGGAGGAGTTCCCCGAGGAGCTGATCGCCGAGGCGGACGGCCACGCCGAAACGGCCGACGAGGCCATTCTGGCCGCCCGCGCCCGGTTTGCCGAGCTGCTGGCCGGCTACCGGGACAGCATTGCCGCCGAGGCCGAATTTGTAAAGGCGGCGGGGGGGCTGTTTATCATCGGCACCGAGCGGCACGAGAGCCGCCGGATCGACAACCAGCTGCGCGGCCGCGCCGGCCGGCAGGGGGACGCGGGGGCCTCCCGGTTCTTTTTGAGCCTGGAGGACGACCTGATGCGGCTGTTTGGGGGGGACAAGGTGCAGGGCCTGATGGACACCCTGGGCCTTGAGGAGGACATCCCCATCGAAAATCGGATGATCACCTCCACCATCGAAAACGCCCAGAAGCGGCTGGAGGGGCGCAACTTCTCGATCCGCAAAAACGTTTTGCAGTTCGACGACGTGATGAACCAGCAGCGCGAGATCATCTACGGCCAGCGCCGCAAGGTACTGGACGGCGAGGACATCAGCGCCCAGCTGCGCGGCATGCTCAAGGAGAGCGTGGAGGCCGCCGTAAACACCTTTTTGGCCGGCGAGGTGCCGGACGACTGGGACTTTGGCGGCCTGCGCCGGCACTACCAGGGGCTTTTATGCTCAAAGGACGACTTCCGCTACACCACCGCCGAGTTGGGCGAGCTGGACAAGCAGCAGGTGACCGACCTGCTTTTGGAGCGGGGCAATAAGATCCTGGACGCCAAGGAGCAAAAATACGGCAGCCCCATCATGCGGGAGCTGGAGCGGGTTTGCCTTTTGCGCAATGTGGACACCAAGTGGATGGACCACATCGACGCGATGGACCAGCTGCGCCAGGGCATCTACCTGCGCAGCTACGGCCAGCGGGACCCGGTGGTGGAGTACCGGTTCGAGGGCTTTGAGATGTTTGACGCGATGGTGGAGAGCATCCGGGAGGACTCGGTGCGGATGCTGCTGACCATCGAGATCCGCGAGCAGCAGCCGGTCAAGCGGGAGCAGGTGGCAAAGCCCACCGGCGAGGGTGCGGTGCGCCAGGGGGTGCGGCGCGCCCCCACCAAGATGACCGCCGCGCCGGCCGCAAATGGGGCCAGCGGGCCGGGCACCGGCAAGGCCGAGCCGCCCAAGCAGGCCCCGGTGCGGGTGGTTAAAATTGGCCGCAACGACCCCTGCCCCTGCGGCAGCGGCCTCAAGTGGAAAAAGTGCAGATGCGCGCAGTACCACTCGGAGTAAACCATTTGGAATAATCCTGACACATAATACTATTTGGATTTTTCGCCGGGTAATGGGTATCTGCGCAAAACACACGCCGGCAAAGGGCAGTACAGGAAAAAGGAGCAACCCCGCCATGAAAAAATGCAAACCCGTTCTTAGTGTATGGAACCGCCGCTTTATGAAAGGCTTGGCCGCGGCCGGGGCACTCTGCCTTTTGCTGGGCGGCTGCGGCGGGCCGGCACAGCCGGCTTCCGAGCCCGCCGTATCCTCCGAGCCCGCCGTATCCTCCGGCCCCGCCCTGCCGGCGCAGCCCACCCCGGATGCGCCGTCCCCTGCCCTGCCGCCGCTGCCCGCCGGCTTTCGGTGGGAAAAGGAGCCCTGGCTTGCCCTGGACGGACTGACCCCGGTCTCGCTCTTCCGCGGCACCGAGGAGCAGCGGTATTGCACCGTGGGCCTTGTGAGTCGGGACGGCTGGTGCGAGGCCTGGCGGGACGGCAAGGTGGGGCTGCTGGCCCCGGACGGCGAGTGGGTCGCGGGCTGCGAATATGACGATGTTTGCTGCGGCTTTGGCGAAAAATATGTGCTGGGCAGGCGGGTGGACGATGGCAGCCAGTATGGGCGGTGGGATGAGTATGTTTTTGATGAAAATGACAAACTCCGCCTTGTTGAGCCGGGCGAGACCAATCCTGACGGCTCGGGGCTGACAATCTGCATCACCGGCACCGCCCCCAACCCGCTGCCCTGCTGGGTTGAGAGCGAGCAGAAGCTGTACGCCTTCAGCGATCTGTCCCTTTACAATTTCAGCCGCAGCGAGGGCGGCGTGCCGCAGTACCCGCTGGCAGCTGCGATTCTGCCGGACGGCACCGAGGACACCATGCGGGCCGAGATGTTTACCGACAGCTGGGCCGACAAGGAAAAATACGCCCTGATCGTGGGCGGGCGGCCGGTGTCGGAGGAGCGGTATCAGGAGATGGGCTGCGTGGCCGAAGGGGTGCTACCCGCCAAAAAAGAGGGCAAATGGGGCCTGCTGGACACAAGCGGCGCGGTGGTAATCCCGTTTGAATATGATGCCAGCTGGCCCATGTACGACACCCAAACCGGGACATGGAACAGCGCCCATTGCTTTAACGCCACCGAGGGCTGCGTTGTGCTCTGCCAAAACGGTGAATATGCGCTGTACTCGGCCGCGGGGGAGGAGCTGATCCCCTTTGGGCTGTTTGAGCAGCTGCTGCCGGTGTACGGCGGCCGCCTTTGGGCCAGGCAGAACGGCCTGTGGGGCATTTTGCGGCTGGAGCAAACCGGCTGAGGATGCCTGTAAAAGGGCGGGCTTTGCCCGCGCGGCGGCGGCCTTAGCTGGAAAAGCCCTCCCCCAAACGCTGTACTGTTTGGAATAAATTGTAAAAAACAAACGTTTTGGATATAAAAACCCCTCTGTCGCCATGCCGCGGCAGAGGGGTTTTGCTTTTTGGGGGTGTCCAAACCGGGGAGAGATATCCGGCGGCCGGGTACGTAGGAGCAGTCTCTCAAGGCAACAGGACCCCTGCCCCGAAAGCCTTTCGAGACTCTCCCCCGCCCCCGGCCTTAGCAGAGGGGGCAGCCGCTCAGGGCAGCGCCTCGCCCGCGCCGCTGTCCACCTGGCCGAGGGTCTTGCCGGGATCGTTGGTGACCCCATAGGGCCAGGTGACCCCATCCTCCTCGGTGGCGATCTCGAGCTTGTCGGCCTCCACCGGCATCTCGGCGTCCCGGAAATAGGTGTTTAAGATTTCGGCGGTCTTGTCCCGGTCGAGGGCGTAGCTGTTGTACTTGGGGTACTCGGGCATGGTGGTGCCGCCGCCGGGCAGCCGGATGATAAAGATGTTGGCGGGGTCTATCTCGGTAAAGGTGGCGTAAAGGCCCCAGATCTCGGTGATGTCCAGGTCGGTGTTGATATAGTGGGCCACGTTTTTGCAGGCGGCGTAGTAGTCCGGCAGCTTGTAGTCCTCCAAAAAGGTGCGCACCAGGGCCGCGTAAAAATACTGCTGGGTCTCCAGCCGCTTATAGTCCGCCTGGGCATAGTTGCGGTTGCGCAGGATGGCCTCGGCCGTGTCCCCGCTGACCCAGTGGGTGCCCTCGGTGACCAGCAGGGTCTCCTCGCCGGTGTCCTTGTCCTTGTGAACGATATCCCAGGGCACATACATCTTGATGCCGCCCTGGGCGTTGAGCAGTTCCTTAAAGGCGTCCATCTCGATGGTGACATAGTTGTCCACCGGCAGCTTGAACATCCGGTAGAGCATGTTGGCGATATTGTTGATGCGGTTTTGCTGGTCCGGCCCGTTGGCGTACACCTCGTTGAGCTTGCCGGTGGCCGAGCGCACCCCGCCGCCGATGTCCGGCCCGGTGTAGGTGTCCCGCGGGATCTGGAGGATGTTGACATGGCCGGTGTCCCGGTCGATCTGCATATACAGGATCACGTCGGTCATGCCCTTGTCCTTGGCATAGGTGCGGCCGGTGTCGTCCTCGTCGTAGTCGATGCCAAGCAAAAGGAGGTTGTAAAAGCGGTCGCCGTTTTCGGCAATGTTGGGATCGGTGTCCTGCACAAGGCTGCCGGCCTCGCCCTGGTCAAACACGGCGGATACCTGGCTGTACATGTAAAGGACGATCCCCAAAAGGCTCAGCAGGATCACCGCTGTTGCCACCAGCGCGGTTTTGCGCCAGCTCCAGGGCTTGGGTTTGTTCACGCAGGTTTTCCCCACTTTCTGTTCGGTGTTGTGCGCCGCGCCAAACGCCCGCGGCCCGCCCTTTTTCGGCGGGCCGGCCGGGCTGCTTTTTTGCGGGCTGGCCCCTTTTTGGGCCGGGATGGCCGCGCGCCGCGCCGGGCCGATTTACAGGCCCGCGCAGGCTGGCGCATTCCATTATACCCTATCTATGCCCGGATTTGGAGAGTTTTCGCGCATTTTTGCCCTTTGTAACAAAGGTTCTGTTACCTTTTTGTCATTTTTCATGAAATTTCTGCCCTTCTTTTCCCCCAAAGCCACCCGCAAAAGCGGCGGCGCTTTCAGAGGAACAGCCCGGACGGGGCGTTTTGAGCAATGGGCGGCGCCTTGGGGCGCGCGGCCCGGCGCGGCCCGCCGCCAGCCCCGGGGGGTCAGATGGAAGAGAGGCTGGTGCCCGGGAAATAGTGGTAGAGGATGTCGGCATAGCCCCAGCCGTTGTGGGCGTAGCCCACCGCGCCCCACTGGCTGAGCCCGCAGCCGTGGCCGTAGCCGTAGGTGGTAAACACAAAGACGCCGCGGCTCTCGTCGTAGCTCACATCAAAGGCGGTGCTGCGCAGGGTTTTGCCGTTGACATTGTTGAGCACCCCCATGCGCAGCTTGTAGCCGCTGATGGTGGTATTGCCCACCCGCAGGGTATTTACATAACCCGAGGAGTTTTTGGCAAGGTCGCCCAGCCAGTTGGCCGGGTTATCGCTGTACGCCGCCAGGTTCTCGCCCAGCTTGTCCTGGGCGCGGATGCGCACCTCCTCGGCGGTATACTCGCGGGTGTTCTGCCAGTTGGAGGCGTACTGCTGGTCGTAGGGGCTGTCCACCGCCACAAGGTAGGGCTTGGAGCCGCCCCACACCTCGGCCGAGGAGCAGGTGCCAAAGGCCGCGCTGGCAAAGTAGGGGGTAAAGGCCACCCCGCCGTTGTAGGTAAGCACCTGGTCGGCCACCTCCTGCACCGCCGCCAGCACCGGCTGGCTGGGGCTGCGGCCGGACACCGCCGGGTAGCCGCCCTGGTTCAGGATCCAGCTGTGGGTGGCCACCGCCTGGGCCTTGTAGGCCTCGGCCGGCTGGTTATAGCCCAACTCGTTCTGCACCACCATGGCAAGGCACTCCACTAAGTCCATGGTCTGGGCGGTGCCGTTCATGGTCACGTTGATGGTCCTGCCCGCCGCCGGGGGTTCGGGGGTCGGCTCGGGGGTGGGCTGGGGCGGCG
>CAJTVI010000081.1 GCA_910579545.1 uncultured Oscillospiraceae bacterium
CGTGGGAGCAATCTCTCAAGGCAACAGGACCCCTGCCCCGAAAGCCTTTCGAGATTCTCCCCCGCGCCCGGCCTCAGCACCCTAAAACTCCTCAGAATGGATACTCCCTTTTTGCCCGGCGGTGGACAACCCCCCCGGCGGTATGGTACCATAAGGGCCGGCGGCAGGCCGCACGGGGCCGCGCCTACAATAAAAAGAACGGATGAGTTTTGATGAAACGAGAAAATTTCCGCTCCCGGCTGGGCTTTTTGCTGGTAAGCGCCGGGTGCGCCATTGGCATTGGCAATGTTTGGAAGTTCCCCTATGTCACCGGGCAGCACGGCGGCGGCGTGTTTGTGCTGTTTTACCTCATCTTTTTGGTCATTATGGGCCTGCCGGTGCTCACCATGGAGCTTGCGGTGGGCCGGGCCAGCCGCCTGAGCGCCGTGGGGGCCTACCGCAAATTAGAGCCCCAGGGCAGCCGCTGGCACCTGCACGGCTGGTTTTGTATGGCCGGCTGCTATCTGCTGATGATGTACTACACCACCGTGTCCGGCTGGATGCTGGGGTACTTTTTTAAGTTTGCCGGCGGCAGGTTTGCGGGGCTCTCGCCCGAGGAGACCGACGCGGTGTTTCCCGCCATGCTGGCCGACCCGGCCGAGATGTCGGTTTGGATGGCCATTACGGTTTTGGCGGGCTTTTTGGTCTGTTCGCTGGGGCTGCAGGGCGGGCTGGAACGGGTAACCAAGGGTATGATGACCGGGCTGCTGGGCCTCATTTTGCTGCTGGCGGTGCACAGCCTGCTTTTGCCCGGCGCGGCCGAAGGAGTGCGCTTTTACCTGCTGCCGGACCTTGGCCGCGCGCTTGAGGCGGGCATTGGCAAAACCATTACCGCCGCCATGAACCAGGCCTTTTTTACCTTAAGCCTTGGCATCGCCGCCATGGAAATTTTTGGCAGCTACATGAGCCGGGATAACACCCTTGCGGGCGAGGCGGCCCGCATCTGCGGGCTGGACACCTTTGTGGCGCTCATGAGCGGGCTGATCATCTTTCCCGCCTGCTTTTCCTATGGGGTCGAGCCGGGGCAGGGCCCGGGGCTGATCTTTGTTACCCTGCCCAAGGTGTTTGCGGGCATGGCCGGCGGCCGGCTGTGGGGTTCGCTCTTCTTTTTGTTTATGGCATTTGCCAGCTTTTCCACCGTCATCGCGGTGTTTGAAAACCTGCTGGCCTGCTGTATCGACAATTTTGGCTGGAGCCGCAAAAAGGCGGCGCTGCTCAATGGGGCCTTTGTGCTGCTGGCCAGCCTGCCCTGCGTTTTGGGCTTTAACCTGTGGTATTTTGAGGCAAGGCTGCCCGGCGGGGCGGTGGGCCAGGTGCTGGACATCGAGGATTTCCTGGTCAGCAACCTGCTTTTGCCCCTCGGCTCACTGGTTTACCTGCTCTTTTGCGTTACCCGCTGGGGCTGGGGGTTCGACCGGTACCTCGAGGAGGCCAACGCCGGCAGCGGCATCAAGATTCCCCGGGCGCTCAAGCCCTATTTCCAGTTTGTGCTGCCGGTGCTGATCCTGGTCATCCTCATCGGCGGGCTGCGGTAAGCGGCCGGCCTGCCGCGCGCAAAACCGCCGCTTCTCCCGCCCCGCAGCGCAAAGCTGCCCGCAGGGAGACGGGCTGCCATCCATAAAAATACGCCGGGGCGTTTGCCAAAAGCTGGCAGCCGCCCCGGCGCTTTTTTGTTTTTATGGCTTTAGGCCCGGTCTGCGCCCCCGCCGGGCTGGCCGGCGGCATCCGGCGCGCCGCTTTCCGGCCCGGGCAGCCGGGTCACGGCCTGCAGCCTGCGCTGGATCTGCCGGGTGCGCACCCCTACCAGGCTCTCCAGTTCGCTGCCGGCCTGGCTGATGCGGGCCTGGGCCTGGGCCAGCGCCTGGCCAAAGGTGTCAAACTCGGCCTTTACGCTGCCCAAAACCTGCCACACCTCGCCCGACCGCTTTTGGATGGCAAGGGTCTTAAAGCCCATCTGCAGGCTGTTTAACAGGGCGGCCATGGTGGTGGGGCCGGCAACCACTACCTTATATTCCCGCTGCACCCGCTCGGCCGTGCCGCGGCGCACCACCTCGGCATACAGCCCCTCCACCGGCAAAAACATCACCCCAAAATCGGTGGTATGGGGCGGGGCGATGTACTTGTCCCGGATGTCCTTGGCAAAGCCGCGCACCCTGCGGTCCAGTTCCCTGGCCGCCTGGTCGGCCGCGGCGGCGTCGGCCGTGTCGTAGGCGGCCAGCAGGGCGGCATAGGCGTCCTGCGGGAACTTTGCGTCGATCGGCAGCCAAACCGGCTCCTCACCCGTGCCGGGCAGCCGCAGCGCGTATTCCACCCGCTCGGCGCTGCCCGGGCGGGTGGCCACGTTCTCGGCGTACTGGCTGGGGATCAGCAGCTGCTGCAAAATGGCGCCCAGCTGGATCTCTCCCAAAATGCCCCGGGTTTTTACATTGCTCAGCACCTTTTTAAGGTCGCCTACCCCCGCGGCCAGGGTCTGCATCTCGCCCAGGCCCTTGTACACCATCTCCAACTGTTCGCTTACCAGGCTAAAGCTCTTTTGCAGCTTGTCGTCCAGGGTTTTTTGCAGCTTTTCCTCCACGGTCTGGCGCATGCTGTCCAGCTGGCGGTTGTTGTCCGCCTGCAAAGCGCCCAACCGGCTTTCCATGGCGGCGCGGATGTTTTCCAGCTTCTGCTCGCTCTGCACCGCCATGCCCGCAAGCTGGCTGTTCATCAGGCCCAGCTGGTCGGCCAGCGCCTTTTGCAGGGCGGCCTGCTGCCGGGCCAGGTGCTGGGCCGCCTCGCGCAGATGCAGGTCCTGCTGGCCGGCCGCCCGGCTCTGCTCGGCCGCCTGCTGCTGCAGTGCGGTCTGGATGCTCTGCCCCAGCGAGGCCAGCAGCTCCTGCCGGGTGGCCCGCAGCTCGGCCAGCAGGTCCTGCCGCACCTTTTCCAGATCCTCGCCCTGCACGGCGGCGGCCCGGCCGCGCAAAAGCACCGCCAGGCAGCAAAGGCCGGTCAAAAAGGCCAGCAGGGCAAACACAAGGCTCGCGGTCTCCATCCTTCATTCCTCCCACAGGGCGGCCCGCTGGGCTGCCCCCGTCAGCTTTGCGCCGCGCAAGGGATAATGATCCATCGGCGCTCATACATATCAGTATAAAAGGTTTGGAAGGATAAAGCAAACATCGCTCGAGAGGGACGCATCCGGTTTTTGGAAACGGCGGCCTTTTAAAAGCGGTGTACGCAAAGGGAGGATGAGGGGATCGATGGGTTCGGTACGCACAAAAAAAGGGTTGTTTTTGGCAATATGGCTGGTATGTGCCGGCGCGGCCATGCTGCTGCTGGCCTTTAGGGTGCATGCCCCGGCGGCGGGCTGCCGCGCCGAGGACCTTGCAAGCATCCCGGACGACGCGCTGATGGCCGCGGCGATGCAAAACGAACAGCAGGGCGATGGGGAAAACGGCCCCGCCGCGCCGGACGAGGAGCCCCCCAGGCGGGTGTTCCTTACCTTTGACGACGGCCCCAGCAAAACCACCGAGACAGTGCTGGATATATTAAAGGAGGAGGGGGTGCCGGCCACCTTTTTTGTGATCGCGGCCGAAAACAACCAGCAATACCTGCCGCTGCTTGCCCGCACCGCCGCCGAGGGGCACCAGATCGCGCTGCACAGCTGCACCCACGAGTACCGGGAGATCTACCGCAGCCCCGCGGCCTACTGGGCGGACATCAAGGCCCTCAAGGCGCAGATCGCCCCCTACCTGCCGGCAGACGCGGGGGAGCTGTGCTGGCTGCGCTTCCCGGGCGGCAGCACCAACACCGTAAGCCATAAATACGGCGGCAGCGGCATTATGAAATCCCTCAAGGCGCAGGCAAAGGAAAAGGGGTACCATTATGTTGACTGGAACGTCTGCGCTGAGGACGCCGTGGGCGGGCACCCCAGCGCCTCCGAAATTTACCACAATGTTGTGGACGGCGTGGGCGACAAGACCACCTGCGTGGTGCTGATGCACGACACCCGGGCCACCAAAACCACCGCCGAGGCCCTGCCGGACATCATCCACTGGTTTAAGGAACACGGCTTTACCTTTTGCACGGTGAGCGAATTGGAGGAGCCGGAAACCCCCTGAAAAACCGGGCGAATTGTAAATTTTTATCCTTTTATCCCGCCGGCGGATTGTAAAATGGCCGCGGATGATGTATCCTATACGGGTATCCGTATCCCCAACGCTGGCGGCCGGGCCGCCGGGAGGTACCCTCATGCGGCAAAAAAAATCCGGGCAGGTCGCCTTTGGCGGCGTGATGGCGGGGCTGGCCCTTGTGGTGATGCTGCTGGGCGGGGTGTTCCCGCTTGCCACCTTCTGCGCGCCCGCCCTGGGCGGGGTGCTGGTGATGCTGGCCGCCGCCGAGTGCGGCACACGGCTTGCCTTTGGCATGTATGCCGCCATTGCGCTTTTGAGCCTCTGGCTTGTGCCGGACCTGGAGATGGGCATGATCTTTGCCTGTTTTTTGGGGTACTACCCGCTGCTAAAGCCTTTGCTGGACGGCATCCGCCGCCCGCCGCTGCGCTGGGCGGCCAAGCTGCTGCTGTTTAACGGCGCGGTGCAGTGCATGTACTTTTTGCTGCTGGTGCTTTTTCCGGTGGGGTACCTGGTTGCCGAGATGGGAAGCTATGGCCGCAGCATGCTGGCGGCGCTGCTGGGGCTGGCAAACCTGGCCTTTTGCGTGTACGACCTTGCGCTGCGCAATGTGCTGCGGCTCTACCTGCTCAAGGTGCATCCGCTGCTCTGCCGGCATGGCCGGGCGTAAGGGCCCTTGTTAAGGGGATGCAGAGGGACGGAACAGGGAAGGGGGAGGATCGGCAGAACGCGGTGATAAAAAAGCGCCGGGCCACACGGCGGACGCCCTGGGCGGCAAGCATGGCCTTGCCCAGATTTTGGCGCCGTGAGGGTGACGAGGGGAAGAGTGATCGAAAGATTCGGCGGATGCTCTTCTGGCAGGCGCCTGCCTGCCAAAAACGGGGGGACAAAACCCGGCAGCAATGCCGGCGCACAGAGCCGCCCCGCAGCAGGCCTTTTTTGCAGTATACCCTGTGGGCAGAGCGGCCCGCAGGGCGTTTTGTATGCGGGCAGCGCCGCGGGGCCGCAGGGCCCCCGGGCGGCTTGCCCTTTTGCCGGCATGCCCTGGGCCTTGCTGTGCCCGGGCGTGCCCTGTTGGCCGGTTGGCCGCAAAGCAGGATAAGAATATTTTTTTGATCAGTTGGTTTTGCGCGCCTTCCGGCCCCTACCGGGAGGGTTGGTTTTATGTGTGGAATTGTGGGATACAGCGGCGGCCGGGACGCGGCCGAGGTACTGCTGGAGGGGCTTTCCAAGTTAGAGTACCGCGGGTACGACTCGGCCGGCCTTGCGCTGGCCGGGCAGGACGGCATCCATGTAGCCAAGGCCAAGGGCCGGCTTGCGGTGCTGCGCCAAAAGCTGGCCGAACACCCGCTGCCGGCCAGCGGCTGCGGCATTGGGCATACCCGCTGGGCCACCCACGGCGCCCCCAGCGACGTCAACAGCCATCCGCAGTCCTCGGCGCGGGTGAGTTTGGTGCACAACGGCATCATCGAAAATTACGGCAGGCTCAAGGCGGGCCTTGAAAAAAAGGGCTATACTTTTGAGAGCGACACCGACACCGAGGTGCTGGTCAAGCTGCTGGACTATAACTACAGCGGCGACCCCATTGCCGCCATCCTTGCCACCGCCGCCAAGGTGCGGGGCAGCTATGGGGCGGCGGTGCTCTTTCGGGATTTTCCGGGCGCGATCTTTGCGGTGCGCAGGGAAAGCCCGCTGATCGTGGGCTATGGGCAGGGCGAGAGCTTTTTGGCTTCCGACATCCCGGCCCTGCTCAAGTATACCCGGGATTACAGCATCCTGGACGAGGGCGAGATCGCGGTGCTGCGGCCGCAGGGGATCTCGTTTTACAACGAGTTTGGCCAAAGCATCGAAAAAGAACACCTCACCGCCGATTGGGACCTTGAATCGGCCGAAAAGGGCGGCTACCCCCACTTTATGCTCAAGGAGATCTACGAGCAGCCCCGCGCCATTGCCGCCACGGTGGGCCCCCGTGTGCAGAACGGCCTGCCCGTGCTGGACGCCCCCGGCCTGACCGATGCGTTTTTGGCCGGGGTGGGCGCGGTGCATCTGGTGGGCTGCGGCACCGCCATGCACGCCGGCATGGTGGGCCGGGCCGCTATTGAATCGCTGGCCCGGGTGCCGGCGGACGTGGAGATCGCAAGCGAGTTCCGCTACCGCGACCCCATCCTTGCCCCAAACGACCTAGTGGTCATCATCAGCCAGAGCGGCGAGACCAGCGACACCCTGGCGGCGCTGCGGCTGGCAAAGCAAAAGGGTGTGCGGGTGCTGGCGGTGGTCAATGTGGTGGGCTCCTCCATTGCCCGCGCGACCGACGATGTGCTCTACACCTACGCCGGGCCGGAGATCGCGGTGGCCTCCACCAAGGCCTACACGGTGCAGCTGTGCGTGCTGTACCTGCTGGCTTTGCGGCTGGCCATGGCCAAGGGCCGGCTGGCAGAGGCAGAGGCGCGCCGGCTTACCGCCGAGCTTTTGCGGGCCGGGCAGCTCGGGCAGCCCATGCTGGACGAATGCGAGCGCATCAAGTACCTTGCCAGCCAGTTTATGAACAGCAGCGACCTCTTTTTTATGGGCCGCGGGTTCGACTACGCCCTCTCGCTGGAGGGTTCGCTCAAACTCAAGGAGATCAGCTACCTGCACTCCGAAGCCTACGCCGCGGGCGAGCTCAAGCACGGCACCATCTCGCTGGTGGTGGAGGGCACGCCGGTGCTGGCGCTGGCCACCCAGCGCGCCGTTTACGAAAAAACCCTCTCCAATGTCAAGGAGGCCCGCAGCCGCGGCGCGCGGGTGATCCTGTTTTGCTGCGAGGACGCGCCCGTGCCGCCGGATGTGGCCGACTATGTGGTGCGGCTGCCCCGGTACGAGGAAATTTTTATGCCGCTTTTGCTGATCTTGCCCCTGCAGCTGTTTGCCTATTACATGAGCGTTTTGCGCGGCTGCGATGTGGATAAGCCGCGCAACCTGGCCAAAAGCGTAACGGTGGAGTAAAAACGGCGGGGCGGGGGCGGTTTTGCCTTAAGCAGCCAAAAGCCCCTGCCAAGATGTAAAGAAACTGTAAAAACACGGCGCTTTTGTGCTGTGCCCGGTAGCTTTTTGCCCAAAAGGGCTGTATAATAACAGCAGGCCGCCTTTGCATTTACAGGATGCCGGCGGCCTGCTGTTTTTGTGTAAGGTAAGTATTGCCCTGTAAGGCGGGCGCGCTTTTGGCAGGGAATGTAAAGGACGTTTTTATGAAGGACAACAGCAAGTGGAAACTGACCAAGCAAACGGCCTCCAACCTGATCGTGGTGCTGAGCGGCATAGCCTTTTACCTGGTGGGCACCCATTTTGACGCCGTGCACGCCCAGCTAAGCGCGCTGCTGGGCATCGTGGCCCCCTTTATCTGGGGCATTGCGTTTGCCTACCTGCTGGACGGCCCGGTGCGGTTTTTTCAAAAGCTGCTGCACGGCCGCCGCAAGCTGGCCATCCTTATTACCTACCTTCTGGCCGCGCTGGTCATCAGCGTGCTGCTTGGCCTGGTGATCCCCCAGTTGGTGGACAGCGTCATGATCCTCATCAACAACGTGCCCATGTACCTGCAGCGGATGGATGGCTTTGTGGCACAGCTTCCCATCGAGGTGGAGGGGCTGGAGGAGCTGCTGGGCTCCTACTCCGAGCTGGTGCAAAAGGCCACGGCCCTGGTCTCCTCGCTGCTGCCGCGCCTGCTGGACTACGGCATCGCCATTGGCAGCGGGGTGGTTTCGGCCATCACGGCGGTCATCTCCTCCATCTATATGCTCTTAGGCAAGGAAAAGCTGCTGCACCAGCTGCGCAAGGTATCGGTGGCCTTTTTGCCCGGCCCCAAGGCCACCCGGCTTATGGAGATCTGCCGCCACGCAAACGGCGTGTTCAGCGGGTTTATCAACGGCAAGATCATCGACAGCGTCATCATCGGGCTCATCTGCTTTATCGTAACCTCCATCTTTGGCATGCCCTTTGCGCTGCTCATCAGCGTCATTGTGGGGGCCACCAACGTCATCCCGTTTTTTGGACCCTTCATCGGCGCGATCCCCAGCATCATGATCCTGCTCATCGTCAACCCCATCAGCGCGCTGGAATTCGGCATCTTTGTGATCATTTTGCAGCAGTTCGACGGCAACATCCTCGGCCCCAAGATCCTGGGCGATTCCACCGGCCTGCCGGCGCTTTGGGTGCTGGTTGCCATCATTGTGGGCGGCGGGCTGTTCGGGTTTGCCGGCATGCTGGTGGGGGTGCCCACCTTTGCGGTGCTCTACTCGCTCAGCAGCGACGTTTTGGCGGCACGGCTGCACGCCAAGGGTCTGGACACCCAGGGCCGGCCGATGATTTCGCCCGACGGCGCCCCGGCCTCGGCCGGCGAAGCTCCCCCGCAGCAGCCATAAACAAAAAAGGACGGTGTGTTGCATAAAATGCGCTATGATTTTACCAGTATCATCGACCGGCAGGGGATGGACGCCACGGCGCTCGAGCTGGACGCCATCAAGGGATGGGGGCTTGGCCAGGAGGTAAAACCGGGCGCGGAGCTCATCCCCATGTGGGTGGCCGACATGAACTTTGCCGCCTGCCCCGCCATTGTAAATGCGATGTCCCGGCGGGTACAGCATCCGCTGTATGGGTATTTTCCCATCCGTGGGGAATATTACGACGCCATCATCGGCTGGCAAACCGCCCGCAACCGGGTCACCGGCCTTGCCAAAGAGTGCATCGGCTACGAAAATGGGGTGCTGGGCGGCGTGATCTCGGCCCTGAACGTGCTGTGCTCTAAGGGCGACAAGGTGCTTGTGCATTCGCCCACCTACATCGGCTTTACCTCCAGCCTTTCAAACAACGGCTACCGCATCGTACACTCGCCCCTGTACAGGGATGGGCAGGGGGTATGGCGGATGGACCTTGCGGATATGGAGCAAAAGATCATCGCCAACCGCATCCACGCCATGGTCTTTTGCTCCCCCCACAACCCCTGCGGCCGGGTGTGGGAGCGCGGGGAGCTGGAGGAGATGGTGCGCCTGTGCGAAAAATACGATGTAAAGATCGTTTCGGATGAAATCTGGTCCGACATCATCCGCCCGGGCTTCCGGCACATTCCCACCCAGATGGCCAGCGAGTGGGCCCGGCAGAATACAGTGGCCCTGTACGCGCCCTCCAAAACCTTCAATCTGGCCGGCCTGATCGGCGCCTACCATATCATCTATAACCCCACCCTCCGGGACCGGGTGGAAAAGGAATCCTCCCTGTGCCACTACAACGACATCAATGTCCTTTCGATGCACGCCCTGATCGGGGCCTATGGGCCGGAGGGCGCCGAATGGTGCGATGAGCTGTGCCAGACCATCGCGGCCAATGTGGATCACGCCTGCGGGTTTATTGCCGGGCGCTTTGAGGGGGTCAGCGTCTTCAAGCCCCAGGGCACCTACATGCTCTTCCTCGACTGTACCGAATGGTGCAAAAAGCACAAAATGTCCATCGAGGAGCTGCTCAAGGCCGGCATCTGGCAGGGCGTGCTCTGGCAGCCGGGAACCATGTTCCACGGCCCCTGCCACATCCGCATGAACCTGGCGCTGCCCCTTTCGCGGGTGCGGGAAGCCTTTGACCGGCTGGATAAGTTTGTGTTTAACGCCTGACCGCCTTTTGCCCCCCTTGCCCCTTTTTAACGCGGAAAAACGCGGGGCCCGGCGCGGGGGCAAAAAAGCGTTGGCCCGCTTTCTTTTTGCGCCCCCGCGGCAAAAATCGCGGGGGCGTTTTGGTGCGCAAAAATGGGCAAAAAATGGTGCTCTTGTAGGTTTGTCAAAGAGGTGTTACAAAAAAAGGGAAGGAAAGTAAGACCTGTTT
>CAJTVI010000082.1 GCA_910579545.1 uncultured Oscillospiraceae bacterium
GGCCCCCCGCCCGGCCTACTGGCGCGCCCCCACCGAAAACGACATGGGCTGCGGCTTTGCGGCCCAAAGCGCCCTCTGGGCCGCGGCCGAGGCCTCCCAGCAGGCCGGGGGGCCCCGCGTCCTTGAACAGGGCGGCCAGGCGGTTGCGCTGGAATACAGCTACACCACCCCCGCGCTGCCCGGCCTTTGCACAACGGTGGAATACACGGTGCGGGATACCGGCGAAATGCGGGTGCGGCTGCGGTACGCCGGCGCGCCGGGCCGGCCCGGGCTGCCGCTGTTTGGCCTGCGGTTTGCCACCCCGGAGCCGGCCGAACGGGTGGAATGGCTCGGCCTTTCGGGCGAGACCTACCCGGACCGCAAAAAGGGCGGCCGGTTTGGCTGGCATGCCGCCCCGGTGGAACTCCCGGCCTATCTGGTGCCGCAGGAGTGCGGCTGCCATGTGGACACCCAGGCGGTGCGGCTGTTTTTGCCCGGCGGCGCGGCCCTTGCGCTCGGGATGGATGGGGCCCCCTTTGCCTTTTCGGCCCTGCCCTACACCCCCGCCCAGCTGGCCGAAGCGGCCCACCGGGAGGAGCTGCCCGCCCCGGTGCGCACGGTGATCACGGTGTGCGGGGCCATGCGCGGTGTGGGCGGCATCGACAGCTGGGGCGCCGATGTGGAGGAGCCTTACCGGGTGCCCAGCGGCGGGGACATTGAATTTTCGTTCAAGGTACAGTTGTAACCTATCCCTGCGGGCGGGGAAAAGCCAAAAAACAAGGGGCGGGCGGCAAGGCTGGAAACCAGCTTTGCCGCCCGCCCCTTTTGCGCGGTGTGCGCCCGGCTTTTATGAATCGCCAAAAGCCGGCGCATGTTTTGCAAAACCAATGGACCCAAAGCTGCGCGCCGCAAGCGGGCCCTCAGCCCATCTGTGCGCCGTCGTGCTCCATCATGGCGATCATGCCCTGCAGCTTGCCGATCTCGTAGGCCCGCGCGCGGTGCCCAAAGGCCGAATCCCCCTCCACATGGGGGACATGGTCCTCGCAGATATACCCGCGGAAACCACAGCGGTAAAGCAGCCGCAGGATCTCGGCCGGGTCAAAGTTGCCCTCGCCCAAAAAGCACTCCCTGAAGTCCTCCGGCGCGCCCAGCACATCCCTGAAATGCACATAAAACAGCTTGCCCATAGGGCCAAAGTGCTCAATAAACTGCTTTGCCGTTTTGGCGCCGCCCATCTCGGAACAGCAGCCAAGGCAGAGGTCGATGCCCCAGGCGGGGCTGCGGGTCTCCCGCTCCGCGCGCACATAACTCTCAAAGCTGGTAAAGATCCGGGCCACACCGGCCACCTCGGCCACCGGCGGGTCGTCCGGGTGCAGCGCCATCTTTACACCGGCCTTTTCGGCTTCGGGCAGGATGGCGTCCATAAAATAGGCGTGGTTTTTCCACATCTCCTCGGGATCCGGCACCGAAACGTCCAGCCGCGCGGCGTAGGTTACGCTGTTGCCGTTTTTGCGGGCAAGCTCCTCATTAAAGGAGGATACCTTTGCCCCGCCGCGGGTCTCAGACTCATAGCTGGTGCGCCAGACAAAGGTGGGGGTAAAGTGGTACCCAAAATAGGGGATGCCCAGCCGCCCCATGCTGCGGATGATGCCAATGTATTTTTCGATCTGCTCGTCCCGGCCGGGCAGCCCCAGCATCACCTTGTCATAAAACCGGATGGGCACGTTCTCAATGCAGACCAGCCGTACCCCCAGCGCCTCGGTCTGCTCCTTGTAGGCCTTCATGTCCTCAAAACTCCAGGTGTCCTCGCCCGGGATGTCGGGGGTGTTGTACTGGATGTCCCCAATGCCAAGCTGCCGGAAAAACCGGATGGTCTCGGGGTCGATGTGGTTCAGCTGGCAGCCCAGCAGTTGTATGCCAGAATTCATCTTGGATAAGCTCCTTCCTTGTGTTGGGGCGCCTTGCCGGGTCACAGCATGCCGGACGCCCACAGGGTAATGCCGGGGAAGAGGTTGATCAGCACAAGCACGATCAGCAGGGCGGCATAGTAGGGGATGACCGCCTTAAAGGCCCGGTCAAACGAGATCCCGCCGATCTTGGAGGTTACAAACAGGCACAGGGCCATGGGCGGGGTAAGCATGCCGATCATCAAAAGCAGGATCATAATAATGCCAAACTGCACCGTGCTCATGCCAATGCTGGTTACGATCGGGATCAGCACCGGCAGGGTGACCAGCAGCGCCGAGGTGGTTTCCATAAAGGTGCCCACAAACAGCAAAAACAGGTTGACCAGCAGCAGGATGACATAGGGGTTCCGGGTCAGGCCAAACAGCAAGGCGGCGCTCTTTTCCGCCACCTTTTCGGTGCCGATCATCCAGGCAAACACGGTGCCCGAGGCAATCAGCAGCATCACCATGCCAATGCTGGTGATCGAGCTGTGCAAAATGCGTGCAAGGTCCTTCCAGTGCAGTTCCTTGTAGATGAATACCCCCAAAACCAGCGAGTAGGCCACCGCAATGGCGGCTGTTTCGGTGGGGGTGGCAATGCCGGTAAGCATGCCCACGATCAGGATCAGCGGCGAAAGCAGCGCCCAAAACGCCTCCTTAAAGGCCGCCCACACCTCTTTGAGGGAAGCGCGGGCGCGCTTGGGATAGCTCCGCCTGCGGGAGATCAGGTAAACCACCAGCATCATAAAGGCGGCCATCAGCACGCCCACCGGGATGCCCGCCAAAAACAGCGCGCCGATGGAGGTGCCGCTCATGATGCCGTACAGCACCATGGGGCTGCTGGGCGGGATGATGGGCCCGATGGTGGAGGAGGCCGCCGTGATGCCTACCGAAAAATCCGCGTCAAAGCCCTCGTCCACCATGGCCTTGATCTCCACGTTGCCCAGCCCGGCGGCGTCGGCAATGGCCGAGCCGGACACCCCGGCAAAAAAGACGCTGGCCAGGATGTTGACATGGGCCAGCCCGCCGGTGATGTGCCCCACCAGCACCTGCGCAAAATTGAACATGCGCCGGGTAATGCCCGAGCTGTTCATCAGTTCGCCCACCAGCATAAAAAAGGGGGCGGCAAGCACGGTGTAGGAGGCCGAGCCGCTCACCATGGCCTGGGGGATAAACGAGTTGGGCACGCTGCCGGTGGTCAAAACATAGGCCAGGGTGGTAATAAGCATGCAGAAGGCCGCGGGCACCCGCAGCACCAAAAGGATCAAAAACAGCCCAATGATCATCAAACCCGTCTGCATCTGGTCACCCCTCCTTTTCGGCGGGCGCGTTCAGCACCTCGTCCGCCAGCTTTTTGCCGTTTTGCAGTTCGGCGTCGATCTGTTCGCCGGTGTCAATTACAACGCCGGTAATCGCGTTTTGCCCAAGGCAGTCCACCAGCGAGTCCGCCAAAAACAGCAGCATCAAAACGCTGCTTACCGGCGCGGCCAAAAACATATAGCCGCGCGGGATGCGGGTAATGGCCAGCGGGGTGCGCATCTGGCGCATGCTCAGCCCAAAGCCGTGCCAGGCCAAAAAGGCCATCAGCGCCATCAAAAGCAGGATGGTGGCAATGTTCAGCCAGTAGCGCGCCTTGCGGGGCATCTTGTTAAAAAAGAAATCCACGGCCACATGCCCCATCCTGCGCAGCGAATAGGCGGCGGCCAAAAAGGTAAGCCAGGCCAGCATCAGGATGCACAGCTCCTCCACCTGCACAAAGGCAAACCGGAACAGGTTGCGGCAGAGGGTCTGGGTAAGCACCATGCCAAGCAGCAGGGCGATCAGCAGCGCGCACAGGGCATAAACGGCCTTTTCCAAAAGGCCGATCATACGTTTCATGGGATCCCCCCCTTTTTAAATAAGCGGAGGAAGGAACGCATCCTCCCTCCGCTCTGGGTGTTTTTGCGGGGTTACAGGGCCTGGATCTTGTCCCAGCCGCCCTCGGCCCAGGTGCCCTTAAACTTGTCCAGCACCGGCTGGATGATGGCCTGCTTAAAGGCGTCGATGTCGATCTCCTCGGCCGGCACAATGGTCATGCCCTCGTCCTCCAGGGTTTTCAGCAGTTCGGCGTCCTGCTCGGCGCCCTTGACATTGAACAGTTCATAACCGGAGGCCGCCGCCTCGCTGGCCCAGCCCTTTTCTTCCTCGCTCAGGGTCTGGTACCAGCTTTCGTTGGCGTAAAAGATGTAGGCGCCAAACTGGTGGCCGGTCAGCATCAGGTAATCCTGCACCTCATAAAAACCGCCCTGCTGGATCATATCGGTGGGGTTTTCCTGCGCATCGGCGGTGCCGGTCTGCAGCGCGCTGAACAGCTCGCCAAAAGGCACCGGCACAATGGACGCGCCGCAGGCCTCCCAGGAGGCTACCACGCCCTCCACGCTGGGGGTGCGGAACTTGAGGCCCACCATGTCGGCGGGGCTGGTGATCTTGCGGTTGGCGGTGATGTAGCGGGGGGTGCGCACGGCCACGGGGTCGTCCACAAAGGCGCGCACGTTGTACTGCTCCACCAGCTTGTCGTTCAGGCTGCACTCCTCGTTGAGCATCTTCCAGTAGCTTTGCATATGGGCGGCATCCCGGAAGCAGAAGGCTACGTTGGCATAGCCCAGCCATTCGGGCAGCACCCAGGTGGCAAACATGTCCGAGGTCAGGTAAACATCAAAGTTGCCTTCCGACAGGGCGATGCACAGATCCTCGTCATTGGTGCCCACCTGGCCGGTCAGATACCGCTCGGTTACAAGGGCCCCGCCCGAGAGTTCCTCAAGCTTGTCGCAGAACTCGTTGCCCATGTCCAGCGAAAGCCCGCTCAGGTTGCCGGCAACCCGCACCGTACGCGCCTGGGGCGCGGAGTCGGCGGGCGCCTCGGGGGCGCTGGCCGGCTCAGAGGGGGCGGTGCTGTCCGGCACCGACAGTGAGCCGCCGCAGGCGGTGCAGGCCAGCAGCAGGCACAGGCTCAATACCAGGGCAAATGCTTTTTTCATTGCGTTCATGGTTTTGATCTCCTTTTTTGCGTCTATTTTTTGGTTGTATGGCAAAGCCTCACCGGTCAAGGCTTTTCGACGTTGTGTCCCTCACGGTTTTGGGATACGTTTTTCAGCGCGTCCAGATAGATGTCCTTCGAGTTCTGCAGCAGGTGCTGCTCAATGATCGATTCGCAGTCCGGCCGCTTCTGGATGATGGCGTCCACCAGCAGCTTGTGGCTCTCGTAGGCCCGGGCGGCGTCCACATAGTCGCCGTTGATCTCCATGATCGAGTGCAGGATGTTGGAAAGGGATTTCCAGGCGTTGTACACGGCCCGGTTGCCGCAGCAGCGCATCATGGCAACGTGCACCTCGTGGCCCATCGAGGCCATCAGGATGGGGTCGGCCGCCGCGCCCCGGTCGTTTTCGGCCTTCATCGAGCTCAAAACATCCAGCAGGGGGCGGTAGTCCACAAATTCCAGATGCTGCATATCGGCCACGGCCTTCTTTTCCAGCATAAGGCGCAGTTCGTAAATATCGTCAATATCCTTTTCGGTAATACCCACGACCCTTGTCCAGCCGTTTTCCTCCGATTCCACCAGCCCTTCGGCCTCCAGCTGCTGAAAGGCCGAGCGCACCGGCCCGCGGCTGATGTTCATCTTTTTGCTGATCGCCAGTTCCTTCAGATAATCCCCGCGCTGGTACTGCCCGGTAATAATTTCATAGCGCAGCGAGGACAATACGTCCTTTGCCACAAGCGAACGCCGAAGGGGGCTGATGATCACGCTCATACCATACACCTCTTGGTTGGGCCCGGGGGAGGGCGGCCTGCTGTCGATGGATTCATTGTAATCCATCGCGCAAAAATTGTCAACAATTTTTTTAAATTACAAACAATTACAAATAATTACAGACAAAATTGGCCGCTCAAGCTTGGCGGATTGCCCCGGCCGCTTAAACTTGGCACATTGCGTCCCCGGCCGCCCCGGCTTGGCACATTACGCTCCCGGCCACTCCCGGCTTGGCGCATTGCCCCCGGCCGCCCCGGCTTGGCGCATTGCCCCCCAGCTGCCCAAGCTGGCGCATTGCGCTCCCGGCCGCTTTCGCGCCTGCCCCGCCAAAGCCTTTGGCCCCGCGCCAAAAATCCCCCCAAAGGCGGCGGCACTTTTGTGCAAAAGGGAAAACTCGCCCCCGCCGCGCATCTTTTGCTTGCATCCGGCCGCGTTTTCTGGTACCATACCACCCAATGGAGAGGGGGAGAGAGCCATGGCCGTGCTGCGCTGTAAAAGTCTGCCGGGCCAGGGAGGTTTTCTTTCCTTTTTGCGGATGGGCTTTTTTAAAACGGGACGATCACCTTGGTGACCGTCCCCTTTTTTTACCCATTGGCCGGCATAAGGCCGTAAAAAAGCGGGCGGGGCCGCGCCGCGGCAGCGCAAACGCGGCCCCAATCCCAAAAAAGGAGAGGCGGAAAATGGAACAGACGACCAAAACACAGCATACCGACCAGGATTATTCCCTTGAGGCGGTGCCCCAGTCGGCCCGCAAAAGGTTCTGGCCCATGTTCTTTATCATGCTGGGCTTTACCTTCTTTTCGGCCAGCATGTCGGTAGGGGCAAAGCTGGGCAACGGGCTGGACCTTCCCGGCTTTGTCTGGGCGGTGCTCATCGGCAGCACCATCCTCAGCCTTTACACCGGCGGCCTTGGCTATATCGGCAGCAAAACCGGCATGTCGCTGGACCTTCTGGCCCAGCGCTCGTTTGGCTCTGTCGGCTCCTTTTTGCCCTCGGCCCTCATCAGCTTTACCCAGATCGGCTGGTTTGGGGTGGGGGTGGCCATGTTCGCCATCCCGGCGGCTGAGGTGCTGGGGGTGCCCCCCATGCTGCTGGTGGTGCTGGCCGGCGCCTGCATGACCGCCTCGGCCTACTTTGGCATCCGCGGGCTGGAGATCGTAAGCTATGTCTCGGTGCCGCTCATCGCGGTGCTGGGGGTCTACTCCATGGTCACCGCCACCACGGCGGGCGGCGGGCTTACCGCCATCTTTGCCAAAAGCGCCGGCCAGCTTACCATCTTTGGCGGCGCGGGGCTGGTCATGGGCTCCTTTGTAAGCGGCGGCACCGCCACCCCCAACTTTACCCGGTTTGCCAACTCGGCCAAAAACGCGGTCATCACCACGGTCATCGCCTTTTTCCTGGGCAATACCCTCATGTTCGCCTTTGGCGCGGTGGGCGGGGCCTTTACCGGCAAGGACGATATCTTCTATGTCATGCTGGCCCAGGGGCTGCTCGTCCCCGCCCTCATCGTGCTGGGCGCCAACATCTGGACCACCAACGACAATGCCCTCTACACCTCCGGCCTCGGCCTGTCCAACATCACCAAGGTGCGCAAGCGGCCCATGGTGCTGGCGGCCGGCGTCATCGGCACCCTCACCGCCATCTGGCTGTACAACAACTTCATCACCTTCTTAAATGTCCTCAACGCCACCCTGCCTCCGGTGGGCGCGCTGATCATCCTGGACTACTTCCTGCATAAAGACCGCTACGCCGCCGGCGCCGCCGTGGCCCGTAAGGTCAACTGGGGCGCCATCCTCGGGGTGGCGGCCGGCGCGCTGGTGGGCAACCTGGTGCAGTGGGGCATCGTCTCGGTCAACGCCATGGCCGCCGCCTGCGCCGTCTACCTGATCGTTGGCGCGCTGGATAAAAACAAGCAGTAAAAAGCAGCCGCCCGGCGGGGGAATGGCCCCGCCGGGCGATACCGCATTTTTGCCATCGCCGCAAAACAGGGGGGGCGGCCCGCAGCCGCCGGCCCCGTGCCCACATCCTTTGGGTATATCCAAACCGGGGAAAGATGTCCGCCGGCCGGGTGCGTGGGAGCAGTCTCTCAAGGCAACAGGACCCCTGCCCCGAAAGCCTTTCGAGACTCTCCCCCGCGCCCTGTCCGGGCCAGCAAAAAAACCTGCGGCGGATACCCTTCCATCCTTAAAACACCCTGCAAAAACAGGAGGAGACAGCATGCTGTTCAAAAACGCCCGCATCGAAAACGCCGCCCCGGCCGATTTCCGCGTCGAAAACGGCCGCTTTGCCGAGTTTGGCCCGGCCCTTTGCCCAAAGCCGGGCGAGGAGACGGCCGACCTTGGCGGCAGGCTGGTACTGCCGCCCTTTATCGAGTCGCATGTGCACCTGGACACCTGCCTTACCGCCGGCGACCCGGTCTGGAACCTCTCGGGCACCCTGTTTGAGGGCATCGAGTGCTGGGCCAAGCGCAAGGACAAGCTTACCAAGCAGGACCTGCGCGACCGGGTGCAGCGGGCGGTGCGGCTCTACGCCGCGCATGGGGTGCAGTTCATCCGCACCCATGTGGACGTCACCGACCCCTCGCTGGTGGCCATGGAAGCTTTGCTGGAACTGCGGGAAGAGCTGCGGGACACGGTGGAGATCCAGATCGTGGCCTTCCCGCAGGAGGGCATCCTCAGCTACCCCAACGGCAGGCAGCTGCTGAAGGACGCGGTGCGGATGGGTGCCGACGCGGTAGGGGCGATCCCGCACTTTGAGTTTACCCGCGAGTACAGCGTCGAATCGCTCAATTTTGCCATGCAGCTGGCCGCCGAGAACGGCCGCCTGGTGGACGTGCACTGCGACGAGATCGACGACGAGGCCTCCCGCGGGCTGGAGACAGTGGCGGCCCGGGCGCTCGAACTTGGGCTGTTCGACAAGGTCACTGCCAGCCACACCACCGCCATGCACTCCTACAACAACGCCTATGTCACCCGGCTGATGCGGCTGCTCAAGATGAGCCGGATCAACTTTGTGGCAAACCCGCTGGTCAACACCCACCTGCAGGGCCGGATGGACACCTACCCCAAGCGCCGGGGCATCACCCGGGTCAAGGAGCTCACCGAGGCCGGTATCAATGTCTCGTTTGGGCACGACGATATCTTTGACCCCTGGTACCCCATGGGCACCGGCAACCTGCGGGACGTTGTGCTGATGGGGCTGCACGTCTGCCAGATGATGGGCTACGAGGAGATCATGGGCGCGTACAAGTTCATCACCGCCAACGCCGCCCGCACCCTGCATCTGGGCGAGCGGTACGGCATCGCCGAGGGGCGGCCCGCCAGCTTTATCGTGCTGGACGCCGGGCAGTATTACGACGCCCTCAACACCAACGCGGTGGTGCTGGCCTCGTATAAAAACGGCAAAAAGATCGCCGAGGGCACGCCCGCCAGTACAAAGGTTCTGTTTTAAGCAGCCGCATCCATCCACAAAACAGGCGGGTTCCAAGCGCCGGGAGGGCTGTTTATGCCATTTCAGCTTGTTCGCAACGACATTACCAAAATGCAGGTGGACGCCATCGTCAACGCCGCCAACTCCTCGCTGCTGGGGGGCGGCGGGGTGGATGGGGCCATCCACCGCGCCGCCGGCCCCCAGCTTTTGGAGGAATGCCGGGCCATCCGCGCGCGGGAGGGCGGCTGCCCCACCGGCGAGGCCAAAATCACCGGCGCGGGGCGGCTGCCCTGCCGGTATGTGATCCACACGGTGGGCCCGGTCTGGCAGGGGGGCGGGCAGGGCGAGGAGCGGCTGCTGGCCGCCTGCTACCAAAACAGCCTGGCCCTTGCGGCCCAAAAGGGCTGCAGCACGGTGGCCTTCCCGCTCATCTCGGCCGGGGCCTACGGCTACCCCAAGCAGCAGGCGCTGCGGGTGGCAGCGGATACCATCCGCGCCTTTTTGCAGGATGCCGGGCCGGACGAGATGACCGTCTATCTGGTGGTGTTCGACAAGGCGGCCTTTGCCATCAGCAGCAGCTTGTACAACAAGGTGGCCGCCTATATCGACGACCATTATGCCGAGCAGCACGCCGAGCCGCTGGAGGAACGGCTGCGGCGGGCAAACCTGCCGCGGCAGCAGGGGGCCGCGCTGTCCGGCCCGCTCGAGG
>CAJTVI010000083.1 GCA_910579545.1 uncultured Oscillospiraceae bacterium
CGGCCAGCCGCGCCGCACGGCGGCGGCGGGCGGCGCGGCGGCGCAAAACGATCACCGCGGGCAGCAGCACAAACAGCAAAAAGGCCAGCGCCAGCGCACCAAGCAGCAGCTGGGTCTTGTAGGGGGCCAGCTTTGCCCGCCAGTAGAGCCGCTTGCTGAAGGCATAGTCCTGCCCGGCGGCAAGCTGCACCTCGCCCAGCAGTTCGCCGTCCAAAAATACCTGCCCGGTGCAGAGCACCTGCCCGGCCGCGATGGGCGGCTGGGGGGTACCCTCGTAGTTGGGCAGGACCTGCAGATGCCCCGGCTCCACCCGGTCCAAAAGGGTGGTAAGGGAACCGGTTGCGTAAAGGGGCAGGATGTCGGCCTCCTCGCAAAAATCCAGCGGCAGCCGGCTGGCTGCCTCCCCCGCGGCGGGCAGTTCGCCCACCTCAAACCGGGCAAAGGCCCAATCATATAGATCCACCGTGTCGTGAAAGGCCTGGTTGAACCCATCCTCGGCCAGCGGGATCGGCCCGCCCAGCACCGCCAGCAGCCAGGTCTCCCCCTCGTGCACGGCGGTACTTACAAAGCAGCGGCCCGCCTCGTCGGTAAAGCCGGTTTTCATGCCCTGTATGTAGGGGCGGTAGAGCTCCTGGTCCGGCAGCTGCAGCACGTTGGTCACCCGCAGCTTCCGGCTCATCCCCGGCGGGCCCTCCGGGTCGGGGGTGGTGTGCAGGTTCGAGAGGGGCAGCCAATATTCGGTGGTGGTAACCACCTGCATAAACAGCGGCTGCTCCCGGCAGGCCCGGGCAATCAGGGCCATGTCGTACGCGGTGGACCAGTTGCCCTCGCCATACAGGCCGTGCGCGCAGGAAAACCGGGTGTCCCCGCAGCCCAGCTCCGCCGCCCGCTCGGTCATGCGGGCGGCAAAGCCGTCCAGGTCGCCGCCCGAAAGATGGTCCGCGATCACGCTGGCCGCGTCGTTGGCGCTGGGCAGCAGGGTGCAGTAGAGCAGGTCCAGAAGGGTGATCTGCTCCCCGATCTTGAGGTCGGCGTCCGCGCCGTTCTCCTCCTGGATCTTGTCAAACTCCCCCCGCAGCCGCTCGGGGATGGTGAGCATCTGGGAGAGGTCCTCCCCGCTCTCCAGCAGCAGGAGGGCGGTCATCATCTTGGTGAGGCTGGCGCAGGCCCGGCGCTCGTGGGCATTTTTTTCGTATACCACAATGCCGGTATCCAGGTTGACAAGGTACACCGCGGCCGACTGCGGCTCGAACTCCGGCCCGGCCAGGGCCGCGGCGGGCGGCGCGCCGGCGCACAAAAGCAGCAGCGCCAGCGCAAGGCAGGCAAGGCGCTTTGCGTACCTTATAAGGTTTAAGCGGTTTGCGTACAAGACGTGCATGGGCGGTTCTCCGTTTCCTTGGCTGTACCGGGCGGCGCGGGGCCCCCCGGCGTTTGGCCCGGCCTTTTGCGTGGGCGCGGCCCTTTTACCGCTGTTTGGGCGGGTTGGCGGCGATGTATTCGGCCAGCAGGTCCGCCGCCTGCGCCACCAGCTCGGCGCAGGGGCGCTTTTTGTAGTAGCCGGCCGTGCGCGGCTCGGGCACCGGGCTGCCCTCCGGCTTTGCAAGGCCCAGCAACTCTTTGCACACAATGCTGCCGTTTTCGGCCTTAAAACCCTCTGCCAGCTGCTGCACAATGGGGTATACGACGGTTTTGCTGGCCGGGTCGGCGTCGCCGTACAGCATGCCCAGCACCAGAACCATGCCGCTGAAGGCGCCGCACACCTCCCGCAGCCGGCCCATCCCGCCGCCCAAGCCCACCGATATCCTGAGCATGGCGTCCCGGTCAAGGCCGGCCTCCTCACAAAAAGCCGCCGCCACGCTCTGGCTGCAGTTGTAGCCCTGCATAAACAGGGCCCGCGCTTGCTCGCCCTTTTTTTCCATCCGTTTTATATCCTCTCTGTATAATATTCTTTATTTTTTACGCTTTTTGGAGCCCAGCGGCCCAACCTTCTTTATCATACCGGAAAATGCAAAAAAAAACAACAAAAGGGCTTGACAGCTGTGTATATCGAGTATATACTGTAAATGCTGGATATATACAGTAATCCCGGTGAAAGGATGGGACTGATGGAGATCTACATCAGCAACCAGAGCCAAAAACCCATTTACGAGCAGATCACCGGCCAGCTAAAGGAAAAGATCCTGACCGGGGAGTTGGGCGAGGGGGACGCCCTGCCCAGCATCCGGCTGCTGGCCAAGGAGCTGCACATCAGCGTGATCACCACCAAGCGGGCCTACGAGGACCTGGAGCGGGACGGCTTTGTGGCCACCGTGCCGGGCAAGGGCACCTTTGTGGCGGCGCAGAACCCGGCTTTCCGCCGGGAGGAGGCGCTGCGGCGGGTGGAGGAGCATCTGGCAAACGCGGTAGCCGCCGCCCGGCAGGGGGGCATCAGCCGCGCCGAGCTGGCCGCCGCGCTGGACCTTTTATACGAAGCCGACGGCTGACCCCGCCGCCCTGCGGGGCAGGCAAAACCCGAACCGCCGCCAGAGCGGCGGGCACGCGGGGCAGCGCGGGCTGCCAGGCAAAAAAGCGGAACCGCCGCCAAAGAGTTTATGCAAAAGGAGAGAGACCCTATGACCAATTCAGCAGCGTATGCCATTGAGGTGCGCGGGCTTACCAAGCACTACAAAGACTTTACCCTTGGCCCGCTGGACCTCACGGTGCCCAGCGGCAGCATTGTGGGGCTGGTGGGCGAAAACGGCGCGGGCAAAACCACCATCCTCAAGGCGATTTTGCGGGCCATCCGGCCGGACGGCGGGCAGGTGGCGGTGCTGGGCGGCAGCTGCGGCGAGCGGGCGGTGCGCGCGCGGCTGGGCGTGGTGTTTGAGGACGCCTTTTTTTACGAGAGCTGCACCCCCACCGAGGTGGGCAGGGCGCTGGCGCGCATCCAGCCCGGTTGGGACGCAGACGAATACGCCCGGCTGCTGCGCCAGTTTGAACTGCCGCCCAAAAAGCTTATCAAGGATATGAGCCGCGGCATGCGGATGAAGTTCCGGCTGGCGGCGGCGCTGGCCCACAAGCCCGACCTGCTGATTTTGGACGAGGCCACCAGCGGCCTGGACCCGGTGGTGCGGGGCGAGGTGCTGGAGCTTTTGCAGGCCCATGTGCTAAACGAGCGCCACAGCGTGCTGCTCTCGAGCCACATCACGGCCGACCTGGAAAAAACGGCCGATTCGATCGCCTACATCCACAGGGGCCGGCTGCTCTTCCAGATGGACAAGGACGCCTTGCTGGAGCAGTATGGCATCCTGCGCTGCCCCGCCGCCCAGATGGACGCGCTGCCCGCCGGGCTGGTGGTCTTTCGCCGGAGCGGGGCGTTTGGCAGCGAGGCGCTGGTAAACGGGGCCAATAAGGTGCGCCGGCTGCTGCCAAACGCGGTTTTGGACCGGGCCAGCATCGACGAGATCATGCAGTTTTACACCGCGAAGGACAAGATGGGAGGGGACGCGCAATGACCGGCCTGCTGTATAAAGACTTTTATATTTTGTGGCACGCCTACAGGAAAAACCTTGCGCTGGTGGCGGTGCTCTACGGCGCCATGGCGGTGGCCATGGACATGGGCTTTATGCTGTTTATGCTCTGCTGGGTCATGGGCTTTTACGTGATCGGCAGCATCAGCATCGACAATGCCTCCAAGTGGGACCTTTACGCCGCCTGCCTGCCGGTGAGCCGCGGGCAGGTGGTGGGGGCCAAGTTCCTGCTTACCGCGCTGGCCCTTTTGGCCGGATGCGTCTACGGCGGGCTGATCAGCGGCCTGCTCTGGCTGGTCAACGGCACCCCGCTGGACGAAAGCTTTGTGTCCATTGGGGTCGTGGCGGCCATCTGCCTTGCCTACTTTGGGGTCACCCTGACCCTCTCCTACCAGTTTGGGGTAGAAAAGGCCCGCACCAGCATGCTGCTGCTGGTGGCCGGGCTGGGGGTGCTGGTGATCGCCGGCGTGAAAATGGGCCTGCTGGACGACCATGCCCTTGTGCAGATCAACGCGGACCCGCTCAGCTGGGGGCTGGGCCTTGGGGCGGTGTGCGCCGCCGTATACCTTATCTGCTGGGCCGTTTCCGCCGCCATCTACCGCAAAAAGGAGCTGTAATATGAAAAACACCGGCCAGTGCCCCAAGTGCGGCGGGCGGGAGGTCATCCGGGTGCCGGACCACCCCCTGCGCCACGCCAGCGGCAACAACATCTATACCTCCACCCTCACCCTGGCCAAAAAGATCCCGGTGATCCGGTATGTGTGCGCCGGCTGCGGCTACACCGAAAACTGGGTAGAGAGCCCCGGGCAGCGGCAGGAGCTGCGGCGGGCGTATCTTTGAGCAGACGTTGACAGGATATGTCAACTCCTGATACAATAAAAATGCCCCATAAGGGGCAGGGCGCTGTGCTATCAAGGTGGAAAGCAGGCGGTTGGCCACATCCCTGAAAGGGGGTGAGGCAATGCCAATTACATTGACCTTCCATGTCCTTGCATGGACTGTGACGATCTCTGTAAAAAGCAAGAACCGCCACCCTGGCCGGTGACGGTTCTTTGTGAACCCATAAACCTACGCTTGGGCTAACCGCTTGTCACGGCGCCCTTTCTGTTTATAGTATACCCTCTGCGCATCCTTTTGTCAAGCCAGCAAGCACAAACATCCTTAACGCGGCAAAACCGCCGCGCGGGCGCCCCTTTGGGGTCCCGCGCGTTTTTTTGTACTGGTTCGTCCAAAAAATTTTGAACTTTTTGTAAAGGCCCTTGCCATTTGGGGCAAAATGGTGTAGGATAAATTAGCACTTAGATGTTTTGAGTGCTAACTATGTATGATCCCGCGCCGGCCATCCGGCGCGGCCACCCAACAAGCAAAAAAGAGGAGCGAAGCGTTATGGCAATGAAACAGTTTAAGGCCGAGAGCAAAAAGCTGCTGGATTTGATGATCAACTCGATCTACACCAACAAGGAGATCTTTTTGCGGGAGCTGATCAGCAACGCCAGCGACGCCATTGACAAGCTGTACTTCCGCAGCCTGACCGACAGCGCCGTGAAACTGACCAAGGATGATTTTAAGATCGAGCTTACGGCCAACAAGGCCGACCGCACCCTGACCATTGAGGACAACGGCATCGGCATGACCCGCGAGGAACTGGAAAAGAACCTTGGCACCATCGCCCGCAGCGGCAGCATGGACTTTAAGGCCGAAAACCAGGCCGAGGGCATCGACATCATCGGCCAGTTTGGCGTGGGCTTTTACTCGGCCTTTATGGTGGCGGCCCGGGTGACCGTGGTGAGCCGCGCCTTTGGCGCAGAGGAGGCCTGGCAGTGGGAGAGCCGCGGGGCCGAGGGCTACACCATTACCCCGGCCGAAAAGGCCGAGGCTGGCACTAAGGTAACGCTGGTGCTTAAAGAGGACACCGCCGGCGAAAACGGAGCCGAGGGCGAAAACTACAGCCGCTTTTTGGAGGAGTACACCCTTGCCGACATCGTAAAAAAATACAGCGACTATGTGCGCTACCCCATCCGGATGGAGCGCACCAAGAGCCGCCAGAAGCCCAAGCCCGAGGACGCCGGCGAGGACTACACCCCCGAGTACGAGAGCTACACCGAGGTGGAAACGGTCAACAGCATGGTGCCGCTCTGGCGGCGGGACAAAAAGGACGTGACCGCCGAGGAGTACAGCGAGTTCTATAAGCAGAAGTTTATGGACTACACCGACCCTGCCCGGGTCATCACCACCCGCACCGAGGGCACCGCCACCTACAACGCCCTGCTGTTTGTGCCGGGCCGCGCCCCCTACGACTACTACACCCGCGAGTACGAAAAGGGCCTGCAGCTCTACGCCTCCGGCGTGCTGATCATGGAAAAGTGCGCCGATCTGCTGCCCGACCATTTCAGCTTTATCAAGGGCATTGTGGACAGCCAGGATCTGAGCCTGAACATCAGCCGGGAGATGCTGCAAAAGGACAGCCAGCTGCGCCTGATCCGCACCAGCCTTGAGAAAAAGATCAAGAGCGAGCTGGCCGCCATGAAGAACAACGAGCGGGAAAAATACGAGGAGTTCTTTAAGCACTTTGGCCGGCAGCTCAAGTTTGGCTGCTACGAGGGCTACGGCGCGCACAGCGAGCTGCTCAAGGACCTCTTGCTCTTTTACAGCGCCAAGGAGAAAAAGATGGTGACCTTGGAGGAGTACGCGACCGCCATGCCCGAGGAGCAAAAGTATATCTACTACGCCAGCGGCGATTCGGCCGACCGGCTGGCCAAGCTGCCCGCCGCCGAGCTGGTGCTGGACAAGGGCTACGACCTCTTGCTGCTCACCGAGGACGTGGACGAGTTCTGCCTGCAAATTTTGCGCAAATACGGCGAAAAAGACAAGGAAAAAGAGTTTAAGAACGTGAGCGGCGGCGATCTGGGCCTTGAGAGCGAGGAGGAAAAGAAGGCCGCCGAGGCCGAGGGCGAGGCCGCAAAGCCGCTGTTTGAGGCGATGGAAAAGGCGCTGGAGGGCAAGGTAAAGGCGGTGCGGCTCTCGACCCGGCTCAAGAGCCATCCGGTCTGCCTTTCCAGCGAGGGGCCGCTCTCGATCGAGATGGAAAAGGTGCTGAGCGCCATGCCGAACCCCGACGGCCCGGCCCCCAAGAGTGAGAAGGTGCTGGAGGTAAACGGCAGCCACCCGGTGTTTGAGGTGCTCAAGGCCGCAAACGAGGCCGGCGATACCGACAAGCTGGCCCGGTACGCAAGCCTGCTGTACAACCAGGCGCTGCTGATCGAGGGGCTGCCCATCGAGGACCCGGTGGCCTACGCCCAGGCGGTGTGCGAACTGATGAAGTAAGGCTGTATACGCCGCCCGCCGGCGCGCCCGGGCGGGGCGGCATCCGGGCGGGGGCCGCCGCATGGGGGGCCGCCGTTTTAGGACCTCGCAGGGGGCCCGCCGTATTGGGATCCCCGCATGGGCCCGCCGCAGGGGGCCGCCGGGATCAAAGCAGGGCGAAAGGAGGCCGAAACCCGTGGCACAATACACCCGCAAAGCGATTTTGGACGCCTTTACCGACCATCTGCGCCGGATGCCGTTTGAAAAGATCACGGTGTCGGCCCTGGTGGCGGCCTGCGAGATCAGCCCCAACACCTTTTACTACCACTTCCGCGATATCTACGACCTGCTGGACAGCTGGCTCCAGCTGGTAAAAAAGCGGTATGTGCTGGACCCTTTGCAAACGGCCGACTGGCGGCAGGTGCTGCGCGGGTTTTTGCTGGCGATGCGGGAACACTCGGCGGTGGTGTACCATCTGTTCAACTCCACCTCGCGGGAGTGGATCGAGCGGTATACCTTTGAGGCCTCCGGCAACACCTTTTACGGCCTGCTGCGGGCCATGCCGGGCGCCGGGGCCCTGCCCGAGCAGGAGACCCGGTACCTTGCCGAGTACACCAGCTGCGCCTTTTTGGGGCTGATGCTCAAGTTTTTGTGGCACAACATGAACTCGGACATCGACCTTGCCATTGAAAAATTTGGCGAAATTTTTGAGAGCAACCTGCGCTGGGCGCTGGCAAAGGCCGCCGGCGAAGCCGGCCGCGCGCCTGAAGGCGGGTTGAAGGCGCCCCGCGCGCCTGACCGCCGCGCAAAGGTGGGCTGAAGGCGGGCCGCACGCCTGACCGCCGTGCGAAGGTGGGCTGAAGGCGGGCCGTGCGCCTGACCGCCGGCCGGCCCTCTGCGCACGGCCGGGCTGCCTGCCCTGCCGCGCCGCCCCTCCCCCGCCCCGCGCGCCTGACCGCCGTGCGGGGCAAACCGCTATATCCACAACCAAGCAAACGGCCCCCGGCCGCCCATCATGGGCGGCCGGGGGCCGTGTGCGTTCGTGGCCTTATTGGGCCGACGCCGGGGGCGGTTTTGCCGGCCGCTTTGCAGCCGGCGCAAAACCGCCCCCGTGCCGTCCGCTTTGCCTTCCTCCCCGCCGGGGCGGCGGAGGGGGTGCCGCCCCGGCTTTGGCAAAATTCAGCCTATCTGCAGCCGCCCGCGCAGCCGCCGCAGCCCTGCCCGGCGTGGCCCGACGCCCAAAGCCGCTCGGCGGTGGGGGTCCAGTTTTGGGCGTAGGGGGCGCATTTGGCGCAGAGGTGGGCGGCGCTCTCGGGGCTTTGCAGGTCGGTGGAATGGGCCCCGGCGGCGGCCACCATGGCCTCTAACTTTTCGGGGTTTTCCAGCATGGGGCAGGGGCGCAGGTGGTTCTGGTTAAAGGGCTGGCCGTTGTGGTAGGCCATAAACAGCGGGCTGCGCAGGCAGTCCAGCAGGGTCTTTTGGCGGATGTTGGAGTCGGAATAATGCACAAAGACGCAGGGATCCACATCGCCGTTTGCGTTGATGTGCAGATACCGCCGCCCGCCCGCGATGCAGCCGCCTACAAACTCGCCGTCGTTCTGGAAATCCATGCCAAAGATGGCCTTGGTCTCGCGGAAGTGCCGGATGCGGTAGTACATATACTCCCGCTGCTCCGGGCTGGGCAGCAGCTCCGGCGCCGCGTCGTTGCCCACCGGCATATAGTGGAAGTACCACACAAAGGCCGCGCCCCAGGCGATCATCTGATCGTAAAACGCCTCGCTGCTGATGCTGCCAAGGTTCTGGCTGGTGTAGCAGCAGGAAACGCCAAAGGGCAGGCGGTTTTTCTGCAGCAGCCGCATGGCCCGCACCACCTTTTGGTAGGAGCCCGCGCCCCGCCGGCCGTCGTGGCTGGGCTCGTCCCCCTCCACGCTGATGGCCGGGACAAAGTTTTTGACCCGCAGCATCTCGGCGGCAAAGGCCTCGTCGATGAGGGTGGCGTTGGTAAAGGCGAGGAAGACGCAGTCGTCGTGCTTTTGGCACAGGGCGATCAGGTCCTTTTTGCGCACCAGCGGCTCGCCGCCGGTGTAGATGTACATGTAAACGCCCAGCTCCTTGCCCTGGCGGATGATCGAGTCGATCTCCTCAAGGCTCAGGTTCAGCTTGTTGCCGTACTCGGCGGCCCAGCAGCCGGTACAGTGCAGGTTGCAGGCGCTGGTGGGGTCCAGCAGGATGGCCCAGGGGATGTTGCAGCCGTACCGCGCGCGGGCGGCGTCCTGCTTTTTCCAGCCGATAAGGTTGGCGTTGAGGAAAAAGTTGGTAAAGAGGGTTTTAAGCACCTCTTTGTCGGTATTTTGCAGCACCCGCAGGATCAGCTGGTACCAGTTGCAGGAAGGGTCGCCGATCACCCTGCGGAAGGCGTCCCGCTGGGCGGCGTAGTAGGTGGGGTCATCCCCCGCAAACCGGTCCACCCATTCCATCAGTTTGGGCAGGTTCTGCTCGGGGTTTTTGTCGATGAAGTCGTACACGGCGCCGATCCCCATCTTTTTCAGGTTGTCGCTCATCATGGCGGGTCCTCCTTTTTGCTATGGCTGCCGGGACGCCGCGGGCGCGCCCTGTCTTTGGGGGAGGGGCGCGCCCGGGCCGGGCTGTGCAGGGGGCGCGTCGCCCGCCTGCCTTACCCAAAGCCTACCAGAAAACCAATGGTCAGAAAATGGACAGCCGGGGGCTTTTGCGCAAAATTTGCGCAAAAACAGGCGATTCCCCCATTTTTGGGGAAATCGCCTGTTTTATTGGAGAACCGCGCCGCGGGGCGCGGCCCGC
>CAJTVI010000084.1 GCA_910579545.1 uncultured Oscillospiraceae bacterium
AGATTGTACAGCTAAATGAGGAAGTAATCAAGGGTCAGATCAAGGAACTTGTGCGAGGCAGCGTGGAGGAAACGCTCAACGAGCTGCTGGAGGCAGAGGCAGAGAAGCTGACCCAGACAGCACGGTACGAGCGCAGAGAAGTGCGATAAGGGTACCGGGATAGCTAATTATGACTGAAACCTCACCACGCTCTCTAAAGGTATCATGCTCGATGTACCACACCCCAAAGACATATATTTCGATACAGCAATTCCTTCACTGTATTTGAGTGGAAAGCAGTTGTTCTGATAAATCTTATATCTCAAAAAGTGAAGATTACTCCTTTTTATGCAATTCTTCAAAACGATTAATTTCCATTTCCAATTTAAAATCCAAGAATAATCGCATACAATCATATTGCGGTCGATATCCTAATTCTTCTTTTGCATTTTCGATATTCATCAAGAATCCTCCTCCCGCTTTCTTCTCAGGACGGTAAATAATCTTCGAGGGAGCATTATCAGGAGAAAACACCCTAATTATCGTTTCAATCTGTTCCTGTAATGTAACAGGGATGCCTGTTCCTACATTATAAAGACCTTCGTTTCGATTTACCTCTACCGCTTTACATAACATTTGAGCACAGTCATACACATGAACCATGTCTTTAGAATAATGGGGATCTCCCCATAATTCTATCGGGGCGCCTTTTTTTGCTCTATCAATCATATAATAAACCGGCCGTAATGTTTTAACGCCATTGGGAAAATAATAATGGTATGGATTATAACTATAGATTGTGGGGAATCTAAAGATAAATTTTTTTAGCCCATACTCCTGATGGTAATGTTCAATCAATTCTAATGCCGTATTTTTCGAAATTACATATAGCGCATGATCCCCCTTATAATCAAATTTGAAAGGCAAATCCGATTTCAAGGGAATCCCTGTATTTCCATAGAGCGCCAAATCAAATACCGTAGTTGAAAACAAAACCCTATCCGCATGTGTCTTTCGACAGTATTCAAGGACATTAAATGCCCCAACAATATTAGATTGGATATATGCCTGCGGTTGATACACTTCCATATATGATGGAATTTGCGCGGCAAGATAAACAACTGCAAACACATCATTTTGAGGAAGAACATCGAAGTCCGCTTCTTTTGAAATATCAACAGGATAATATTTTATTCCCTTTTTTTTGAAAAAATCCGTTTTCCTTCGCCCGGAAGCAACAATTTCATACTCGCTACTATCAAAATATTCCAAAGCATATTTCAGGACATATGATCCTACATTTCCTGTTGCGCCAAATATTACAATTTTTTTCATATAAAAATCAGTTCCTTCCATATTCTTCATTAATCCATTAAAGCATAAAACCGCATTGTGAAGATTTATGTTAATCCCCTTCGAAGAGAATGCTTTTTATTATATGTGAAAGATATTTCATATCGCATAAAGAGTATCTCTGGTCGCATGGAATTGGTAAAATGTCTGACGCGAACTTATACTCTAATAATTCTTTAGGGCATTTTTGCAATATTTCCGGCCAAAGCACCGGAATATAAATGCATTTTTCTATCAGCTTTCTCCTTAGAATATATGCATTGGGAATCATCAATGGATACATAAATGCTCCATCTGGAATTCTTAATTTCAGCGCGTTGACGTTCCCAAAAAAGTCAAAAAGATATTTAAAATTTTGGGTTCGTCTCATTCTTGCTTTTTCATAGTCAATAGCATGAAGCAAATTCCATGTTAGTTTTGACATTTTTTTGATTGGCTCATTTCCGAAAAAATCATTATTTTGAGATGCCTCTATATAAAAATCCGATGCACTTTTTTCATATCTTCCTAGTACAAAGTGCATTCGTTCAAATGATATATCTTGCGGTATTTCTCTTTCAAGAATGGTGTCGGTATATAAAAAGGCTCCATCAGATACACCCCAAAATTTACGGCATGTGTAAAGTGTATCAATGTTTTTTATAGGTTTCGCGTAATAATTATGCGCATTATCCACAATAATATTTTTATATTTTTGAGAGAGAATTGTTATCCTTTCTTCGGTTAATTGTCCATAATAATTAACAATATAAATCCAGTCACTTTCTTGAGGCTGAACATCAACTGGTTCAAAAGATTTATTAATATGATAACACTTTACTCCTGTTTGGTATTTTTTGCATACATGGCTGACAGAATCGCACAAAAATATCGGTAACCATATTTTCTTGATTTTTTTTGCTTCAAGAATATATGCAAGTGCATTCCTTCCACAATTCAATGCAATAGCATTTTCATGAATCATGGGAAGATTATATGTGTCAAGTTGTAAATATCCACCTATCTCCTTCATTGCATCCTCTTTACTCTTTTATGGATTATTCTTGTCAAATGATGTAACTAGTGGTTGAAATTGCTATCGCTCCTTTTTATTTAAGACAGTAAAGTATATCTCGTCAAAAAATACTTTACCCTTTCCACACTGTTAAACATCATCACATCTAAAATTGATAAGTTGTCCTGAAAGTCATTATTATATTGCTTATATTTAATAGGGTCACTTTTAACAAAATATAATTGGATTTTATGCTTTATAAATTCCTCAGAAAAATATAGATGCTGGCCCCCAATGGCATTATAATATTGATCCGCATTCAGCAATTTGCAAATAGCTATAACTTTATCTTGTGCACGCAAGCCAGTGTCTTTATTCAGTGTTGAAGAAACAATCAGTTCTGTATCAATCGAAAGATATTTATTGATTGTCACAAATGAATTTATAATGTATTGCGCAATGTTTTCGGCTTGAAACCCAAGGATTTGTTCAACAAGCGGATATACCTCTGAAAAATAGGGGGCTTTTGAATATGCATTTTTTAAAATACATAAATTTTTCCTTTGCAAATGCGGGTCATTGTTCACTTGAACTTCATTGATTAGTTTATTAGGGCTGGCTCCAAGCATAGGAACATTAAAATAATGTGGTTGTCCATTTACAAGAATACGGTTTCTGTTAATCCAACCACCCTTTATAAAATTAACGTCGTCATATATTACATATTTATCCACAGCATTCATCAGCTGCCAATAACCAATATATGGCAAAAAGTAAGGTTGCATAATCCCAACTTTCATTTTTTCCTCCAGTTTAGTGGATCAGCATATTATCGACACAGTTGTAAAATGATTCTACAAACCGAATCGACAATCTCAAAAGTCAATTCCGCATAAAGCGGCAGGGTCAAGACTTTTTTGCTTACGCACAGTGCAATGGGTGTACCATTGGAATCAAAATGCCCTTTAAAGCAGTCAAAGGAACTGGTCAATGGGTAAAAATACTTTCGTGCACCGAAATTTTGCTGGGCTAATGCCTCAAACACTTCATCCCGAGTTGCTCCAAAAATATCCTCATGAACAACAATTGGGAAATATGCATAATTCTGCTGCACATCCGGCTGTATGGGATTTAACTGCAGGCCGGGAATCCCCCCCAGATGCTGGCGGTAGCGTTCCGCTACCGCCTTTCGTTTTGCAAGTTCTTCGTCTATATGGCGCAGATTGCACAGCCCCATTGCAGCACAAAACTCATTCATCTTGGCATTTGCGCCCACGGCATCCACTGTTTCCGGGCCACGGATACCAAAGTTTTTCAGGCGATACAAGTCAAGTCCAAAATCCTCACTGTCAAAACAGGCCGCGCCACCCTCAATGGTATTGAAGACCTTGGTTGCATGAAAGCTGAAACAGGACACATCGCCAAAACAACCGATTCCTTTTCCCTTATAGCGTACGCCAAACGCATGCGCGGCGTCATAAAGCACCTTCAAGCGGTGTTTTTTTGCAATGGCTTCGATTGTCTCCACATCGCATACATTGCCATAGACATGTACCGGCAAAATCGCACTCGTTTTTTCGGTAATCAGGCTTTCAATTTTAGACGCATCTATGGTAAATGTAACCGGGTCGATGTCGCAAAACACCGGTTCCAGTCCATTACGGACGATCGCGTGGGTCGTGGACGCAAAGGTGAAAGGGGTTGTAATGACCTCACTGCCCTTTGGAAGATTTAATGCCTGCAGGGAAAGTTCAATGGCCATGTGGCCATTTGTAAAGAGATCAAGCTGCTGTACGCCAAGGTATTTAATAAGTTCTGCTTGCAGCTCCTGATGCTTAGGCCCCATATTGGTGAGCCAATGAGTATTCCAGATGGGCGCGATCTCTTTTATATACTCTTCCAATTCGGGCATGGAGGATCGGGTAACATTGATCATACGCAACACCACCTTTCAGATAGAGCGAAATTGAATATCGCGTTATTTTTCAATCTCCTTGTGGGTAAGCCTTTTCCATAAAGATTTAAGTATTACTTTTCCATCTCCATACAACTGCTGTTTTTCCAGTTTATCTAGGCAAAAAACAAGGCTGGTAACAAGATAAACGGTTAAAACCACCAGGCCTTTCAAAAAAAGCCCTGCCCATGTAGATACCGAAAAGCAATTTAGTGCCGGTTTTAATATGAATGCCAAAGCAACATATGCAAGCATTTTCCCATATGTGGACTTTAAGAACATACCAACTGAAATGTTCAAATGTTTTTTATAAAGGATCAGCCGGAATGCACTGCGCAGCGTATAGCCGGCTCCAACCACCAGGCCGGCCCCGGTTGCCCCGGCAATGCTGATCAGCGGGATACTCGCCGCCAGCATGAAGATGGCTGTTACAAGATACAGGATCGCCTGTGGTTTGACGATGCCCTTTGCCAGCATCTCGGTATCATAGATGTGGAAGGGAGTAAAGGCAAGTTCGCCGATCAGCAAAAAACAGGCGCAAGGATACGCGGCGCGATAATTTTCGCCCATCCATATAACAAAAAACTCCTCTCCCACACAAAAAAAGCCGATGAGGATCAAAAACGAAAGCATCCCCAAAATCCGCCCCACCCGGATGGCAAGCCCATCCAGCCTGGCGCGTTCGTTTGCATCATTCTGCAGCCGGGTGACCTTGGGCAAAAACATGCCGCCAATGGCATTGGTGAGCAAGAACGCATATCCGTTCAGGGTATTGGCCGCCCCATAAATGGCGACCGCCTCGGCCCCCAGCAGGGCGGTGATGACGGATGGGAGAAGGCCGGTGCCGAGCGTTGTTGAAACGCTGGTTACCACCGACCAAATGGAAAAAGAAAGGATGCTTTTTAACAAAACAACATCAATTTTTCCCCAACAAGGAATAACCCGCAGGCGCAAACGAACAACAAACCATTTGATGGCGATTGCGATAACCCCGCTGAGAATATTCGAAAGCACCAGTGCATAAAGGCCCCAGCCCCGCCAGATCGAAAAAACGACAAAAACGATGGTAAGCACCCGCGTAAGCAGTTCACAGCCCTTGAGGGTTGTAAACTCCTCATACGCGCCGAGGATCCCATTGAGGTTCGCAAAAGGGAACGCAAAGAGGTTGTAGCTTACGACCATGATATACACGACGCGAAAAGCCGCGAGTTCTGCCTCGGAAAGGGCGGCATAGATCGTGCCAAGGAAAAAAAACAAAACGCTGGAAACAACAAGGATAACCGCATCTATCGAGAAATAAAGCTTATAGACCAGCCCGACAAATCGTTCCAAGCCCTGCTTGTCCTGTTTTGCGCGGTATTGGGACGCGAACCGGGAGAGCGCCGAGCCGATGCCAAAGTCAAACATCAGGATGCTGGTGATCGAGATCGCCAGCGTATACAAACCGTAATTGCTCTGGCCGATCTGACGGACCATCCAAGGGGTATACACAATGCCCGCAAGGATATTGACCGCAAGTGAAAGATAGGCAACGATGCTTCCTTTAATTATTTTTCGATTTCCATTTCCTTCGATTGTGCCGTTATTTATTTCCATAATCCATCAAACTATATTTCCCTGCAAAACGACTGTTTTTGTAAAAGCGTACCCAACCTGATTTAAAATGCATGATCATCTGCTGCTTTGGGAGTTCTGTCTTTGCTAAGTTTACACCATTTGAGTTCTACTGTCAAACCAGACGGGAGCGGCTGCCAATGGCTTTCTGTTGTTCGGAAAATCAGGGATAAAAGGGCGTGCAAAGCGCACCCGCCTTATAATATGCAGCCGCAAATAGCTGCCTTGGATCGCGCAAAAGCGCCTTGTCAGCCCCGGCCGGTGCGGGCAAGGGTCAGTTTTCGGGCATCTGCCAGATGCCGGTGCGGTGCGGGGGGGCGGCGCCTTTGTCCCTGCAGGGCAAGGCGTTTTGCAAACAGGCGCCGGGGTTCTTTGGTAAGCAGTAAACATATACAAACACCCCCAAAAGATTTTGCCTTTATGATACAAAGTCTTTTGGGGGCGGGACGGTTTTGTTGGGAATATCCCTTTTCAGGCTGGAGACAAGGGCAGCTGGCAGGCAAAAAATCTCCATGGAACGCAGATTTTGCGGCTTCTTGTTTTGAGAAGGGGCCGGTGCGGCCCCCCTTTGCGATGGGCAGGGGCGCCGGGGCAGCCGGGGCTCAGCCCAAAACCAGTTTGCCGTTTTGGGCGTCCAGGGTCACGGCGGCGCCAAGGCCGCCGGTGAGCAGACGCTCGGCCAGGGGGTCCTCCACCTCGCGGCGGATGACCCGGCGCAGGTCCCGCGCGCCCAGCCTGCCGCCCTGGGCCAGCTGCACCAGCGCCTCGAGGGCCGCCGGTGTATAACTGAGTTCGGCCCCCTTGGCGCGCAGCGGCTCGCGGTATTCCTCCAGCATGAGGGCCGCGATCCTGCTGAGGGTTTCGCCCTCCAGCGGCTTAAAGGCGATCACCTCGTCCACCCGGCCCAAAAATTCCGGCCGCAGAAAATCGCGCAGCGCCTTCATGGCCTTGTCGGTGCTCATCTGGGCCAGGGTCTTGTTAAAGCCGGTCTCGCCGCTCTTGTCGCTGCTGCCGGCGTTGCTGGTCATGCAGATGACCGTGTTTTCAAAGTTGACCGTGCGGCCCTGGGCGTCGTTGATGCGGCCCTCGTCCAGGATCTGCAAGAGGATGTTCATCACGTCCGGATGGGCCTTTTCGATCTCGTCAAACAGCACGACGCTGTAGGGCTTGCGGCGTACCTTTTCGGTGAGCTGGCCGGCCTCGTCGTACCCCACATAGCCCGGAGGGGAGCCGATAAGCCGGCTGACCGCGAATTTTTCCATAAACTCGCTCATGTCCAGCCGGATGAGGGGGTCCACCGTGTCGAACAGCTGGCTGGCCAGCTGCTTGACCAGCTCGGTTTTGCCCACGCCGGTGGGCCCCACAAAGATAAAGCTGGCGGGCCGGCGGCGGCCCGAGAGGTCGGCCCGGCTGCGCTTGATGGCCCGGGCCACCGCCTCCACCGCCTCGTCCTGCCCGATGATCTTGGCCTTGAGCGCGGCCTCCAGCCCCAAAAGCTTGGTGTACTCGCTCTCCTTGATCTTGACGGCGGGGATGCCGGTCCACAGTTCGATGACCTTGGCCACGTCGTCCATGGTCACGGCAACGTCCGCCGCGGCGGCCTCGGCGGCGGGCAGTTCGTCCCGCAGGCGGGCAAGCTCGGTTTTTACGGCCGCCATCCTTTCGTAATCCACCGGCTCGTCGGCGGGGGTCTGCGCAAGGGCCGTCTCCTCGGCTTCGGCCGCCTCCAGCCGGCTTTTGAGCTGCTGGCAGCGGGTGAGCTCGGGGTGACGCAGGTTGCAGCAGGCGCAGGCCTCGTCCAGAAGGTCGATGGCCTTGTCGGGCAGGTAGCGGTCGGTGATGTACCGCTCGGAGAGGGAGACAGCGGCGTTTAACACCTCGGGCGGCACCCTGACCGCGTGGTACTGCTCGTAGTAGCCCCGGATGCCCTGCATGACCGCGATGGTATCGGCGATGCTGGGCTCCTCCACCTTGACCGGCTGGAACCGGCGCTCGAGGGCCTGGTCCTTTTCGATAAACTTGCGGTACTCGCCAAAGGTGGTGGCCCCGATGACCTGCACCTCGCCCCGGGAAAGGGCGGGCTTGAGGATGTTGGCCGCGTTCATGGCGCCCTCGCTGTCGCCCGCGCCGGTGATGTTGTGCACCTCGTCGATAAAAAGGATGATGTTGCCGTCCGCCTTGACCTCGCTGATGAGCCCCTTGACCCGCTGCTCGAACTGGCCGCGGAACTGGGTGCCGGCCACCAGGGCGGTGAGGTCCAGCAGGTAGATCTCCTTGTTTTGCAGCCGGGCCGGCACCTGGCCGGCCGCGATGCGCAGGGCAATGCCCTCGGCAATGGCGGTTTTGCCCACCCCGGCCTCGCCAATGAGACAGGGGTTGTTTTTTTGCCGGCGGCAGAGGATCTGGATGGTGCGGTAGATCTCCTTGTCCCGCCCGATCACCGCGTCCAGCCGGCCGGCCTTTGCCTTGCCGGTGAGGTTGTCGCAGTAGTTGTCCAGAAACTTGCGTTTGGGGCGCCGTTCCTCTTTTTTGTCCTTCTTTTCCTTTTTGGGGTCCTTGTCGGCCCGGGCGCCAAACCCAAAGGGGAAGGTGGCGCTGCGTCCGGGGGTAAAGCCGTCGGCCTCCTCCTCGGCCGGCTCGTCCTGCCCGAGCATGGCCGCAAAGGGGAAGCCGCCCTCCCCCGCCTCCTCGATAAAGCCGGACATCTGCTCCTCCATGCGCTCAAGGTCCTGCTCGGTGATGCCAAAGCGCTTCATCAGCTCGTCCACCGGGCCAATCTTGAGCTCGGAGGCACAGCTGAGGCAATAGCCCTCCTGCCGGGCCTCGCCGTTTTCCATGCGCTGCACAAATACAACGGCAGGGCGTTTTTTGCAGCGGCAGCAAAGTGGGGTTTTCATGGGTTGGCCACCTTTCTTGTTGGAAGTGGTTCGATAACAGCCGCACCGGGCGTTGGATGGGGCCGCGCCCCCCTGCCGGGGAAAGCGGCCCTTTTGGTTACATCAAAAAGGGGTTGAGGGGGGCAAAGACCGCGTAGAGCATACTGTCGCCCAGCACCTGCTCGTTGAGGAAGGCGAGGTTGCCGCCGGTGATGACCATGACCGCCCAGAGCGCGCAGAGCAGGATGTACAGGTCCACCAGGCCGGCCAAAAAGCCCATGCCGACCCCCAGCAGCCGGTTGACCCCGCCCACCAGCGGGATCTTGTTGAAGTTGGTGAGCACCGCCACCAAAAAGCCCACCACAAACCGGCAGAGCGCAAAGGCCACAAAAAACACCACGATGGCAATGATGGGGGTGAGCAGCGGCTCCACCACCTGGGTGACCAGGTTCTGCGCAAGGTCCGGGCTGGCGGCGCTGAGCAGCTCGCCCGCCGACTGTACCAGCTTTTGCTGCACCTGCTCGGGCAAAAAGCCGGCAAACTGCTCGAGCAGCGAGGCAATGTCCACCGTGCCGTCCCGGGCGATGGCCTCCTCCATGCGGGTGATGACGCTGCCGCGCAAAAAGTGCTCAAACAGCAGCGGCGCGACCTTTTGGGACAAAAACAGCGCCCCCAGCAGGCTGGCGATGTTGCCCACAAACTGCAAAA
>CAJTVI010000085.1 GCA_910579545.1 uncultured Oscillospiraceae bacterium
GCGTGCCCGCGCAGCCCGCGGCCAGCAGCAGCGCCAGCGCCGCCGCGGCGCAGCGCAAAAGCACCCCAAAGCGCCCGCGCCCGCGGCCGGGCGTTTTCTGCCCGGCCGCGGCCCTGCCGCCGGCGCCCCCAAATATTGTACAGATCATCCGCCACCCACGCTCCCTTTGCGCAAACTTAAACAGCCCGGCGCCGGGTTTTGCGCGCCGGCGGGGCAAAAAACAAAGCCCCGCGCACAAAATCCGCTCCGCCGCATCATACAGGCCCTTATAAAAGCCTTGATCTGCCTTATTTTAACACAACCTTCACATTTTCGCAATCGGGGCGGGGCGCAAGGCCGGGCAATTCGTGCGCCGGGGGCGCGGTACGCGGCGTCCCGGCGGCATCCAACACTTGCCCTGCGCCCTTGTTCCCCCTGCGCCTGCCGCTCAGCCCGCGCCTTGTTCCCCCTGCGCCGCCGCCCGCCTCGCCCCTCCCGCCAAAAATCTTTGCCGGGCAAGCTGGCTTTTTGGGCGGGGATGTGCTATAATACCCCATACAAACCGGGGTGTTGCGCAGTTGGTAGCGCGCCTGCTTTGGGAGCAGGAGGCCCGGGGTTCGAGTCCCCGCACTCCGACCAACGCCGCCCATTTTCGCGCTGAAAATGGGCGGCGTCTTTGTTTGTATTTATAATGAGTAACCGTATATAGATTACCCATTCTCCAGCGCAAGGATCGCGTCCAGATTGTCCACGATGAACTGCTGGGCGTTCTGATCGTAAACGACCGCCTGGTAGGGCCCGCTGCTCCCGACCCGTTCCTCCACCGAGATGCCGTTTTCCCGGCCCAGGCCGGTTGGCCGCCGGGTGCACTTTCCGTCCGGCAGGGTGACCAGCTCCATCATGCCGATCGCAACAAGCCAGTTGAGAATGGCCGAATAGCTCAGCTTTTTCATCTCCTCGCTTTCAACCAGCACGTTGATGCGCCGCGCGATCTCGCTGATCGGGATGGGCCGTTCCGAGCGGGCAAACTGCTCCCTTTTTTCAGGCGGGATCTCAAACGGGGCCTTTTTGGGCTTTTTGGAGGCGGCGGACTGTATGCCGCCCTTTTCGATGACCTGCCGCAATACATCGGCGACATAGAAAAAACACCGCGACAGGCGGACGTTGTTCACGATATCCCCCTCCGGCGCCATCGTGTCATCGATCGGGTTGATCCCGTTTGCCAGCTTGTCGATGTACATTTTTGCCCGTTCCATTTTTTCAAGCTCGGTCATGCTGCACCCTCCTTCATCAAACTGCCGCGCCCCTCCATAAAGGGCAAAACGCCGCCGGGGCGGCTTCTGCGGCCGGGGCCGCTTTTTTTCATGATAGCATCCCCGGCCGCAAAAGGCAATAAAATGACAAACCGCCCCGGTTGTGGTATGATAAAACAAAGCGTTTATGATATGGGGGGCCCGGCATGCAGACGTCCAATCAGATGAGCACCTATCAGATCCGCAAGCTCAAGCGGCTGGTGGAGGAAAAAACCGGCTATTACATCCGGGACAACGACCTGTTTTTGCAGGCCTTTACCCGCCGCTCCTACCGGGGGCAGTACGGCGGGGAGGACAACGAGGTGCTGGAGTTCATCGGCGACCGGGTGCTGGAATACTATGTGGTCAAGGCGCTGGTGGAGCGGTACGGTATGCTCAACCGCAAGGGCGAGTATGACGCCCTGATGGAGGAGGATGGCTTCTCCCGGCTCAAGGTGGACCTGGTCAATAACCACACCCTCGCCGGCATCATCGACGAGTGGGGGCTGGCGCAGTACCTCATTGTGGGCAAGGCCGACCTGCTCAACCGGGCGGACGAGGTCGAAAAGGTCCGGGGGGACCTGTTCGAGTCGATTTTGGGGGCCATTGCCATCGCCTGCAAGTGGGACGCGCAGGTGCTGGAAACCGCGGTGCGCCGGATGCTCTCGCTGGACGAGCGGTTTGGCCGCGGGCCGGCCCGCCGCAAGGCCCCGGACATCCCCTTAGAGCCGGAAAAGGCGGTGGTCACCCTCAAGGAGATGGCCGACCGGGGCGAATGCCCCCGCCCGGTGTACGAGACCTTTGGGCCGGACAGCATCGGCTACAGCCCCACAGGGATGCCCCGGTGGGCCGTGCGCTGCACGGTGGCGGACTGGGGGCTGGCGCGGCAGGTGACGGCCAGTTCCAAGCAGATGGCCAAGCGGTACGCCGCCTGGCTGATGCTCTGCGCCCACTACGGCCTGCCGGGCGGCGCCGAGCTGGCCGGCGACGCCCGCAGCGGCCCAAACTGGCTCTGGCAGGACGGCCGCCTTTCGCCCTGCGCCCCCTGACTGCGGCGCGGGGCGCCGCAAACCGATCATGCGCAAACAAAGCCCGCCCGGGCGGCAGCTTTTGCAGGGCTGCCGCCCGGGCGGGCCGGGTTTTGCTGTGCTTTATTGGTCTTTTGCCGGCCGCTCAGTCCTCCAGCAGGATCCGCTGGCCGCCCACCTCCACATAGGCCACGTCCTGGGGCGGCACCGGGATGCAGAAGAGGTCCTTCATCTCGATGCGGCCGTCCATGTCGGTGCTGGTGGAGGCGCTGGTGAACTCCACCGCGCGGCCGTCCCGCAGCACCACCGTGGGGGTGGCGTCCAGGCTGCTGTTTGCGAACATCTCGCCCTGGCCGCGCAGGGTCACCCCCAGCGGGGTCACCAGTACCTCCTCTAAGGTCCAGCCGCCCATGTCCATGGCGCAGCGGGCGCTGCGCTGGGCCGGCTCATCGTCCAGCCGGAAGCTTACGCTCCAGTCGCCCTCCACATACTCCTTGTAGGTAAGCAGGTCGTAATTGACCCGCAGCCCCTGCCGCGCGGCCTCGTCATCGGGCAGCTCGAGCACCGTCTCCAGCCGCTCGCTGATCTCGTGTACGCCGATGCGCTCCTGCTCACCCAGCTCCACCTCGGCATAGGGCAGCTGCAGCCGCTCGCCGTCCGGGCCGGTCAGCACGAACTGCAGCCGGTTGAACCGGCCCATCCCGCCGTCCGGCCGGATCTGCAGGTGCAGCATGCCGTCCACCTCGCCGGCGGCCGACAGGGCGCACCATCCGGTAAGGGGCAGCGGCTCGCTCAGGGGCTTGAGCACCGGCAGCCGGTCGCTCTGCAGCTGGGCGCCCAGGGGGGTATCCAGGGCGCCGTCCAGCATCCAGCCGGGATACTGGCCGGAATAGTCCAGCGGGGTCTCGGGCACAAGGGCGGCGGCCTCGGCCAGGGTCCAGCCCGGGCCGGCCAGCTCGGTGTACTCGGCGCCGGTCAAAAAGGACCGCACGGTCACCGACACCCGGCCCCCGTCCATCCGGCCGCAGCTGCCGGTAAGCCGCAAAAGGGCGGTGCCGCTGGCGGGGTCGTACTGCACCACCTCGCTGTCGGTAAATACCGCGCCGGAAATTTCATAGTCGAACAGCTCCACGCTGTTCGACACCCGTCCGGAGCCTGCAGTGTCCTGCAGGCTCATATACACTACCGCCACGTCCTCGTCGTTCATGGCGGCCAGCACCTCCATGCGGATGCCGTTTTGCTCGGCGGATTGCTCCACCGGGTACAAAAAGGCCAGCGCCTGCCGGCTGAGCATATCCAGCCGCTGGGCAAGGTCGGGGCTGGCGGCCAGCGCGCCGGCCGCCGCCGTGACCATCAGCGCAAAGGCCGCGGCCAGCGCCGCCGCCCGCCGCAGTACCCGGCGGGGCCGCACCACCGCGATGCCCGGCCGGCACTGGGCCAGGATGGCCTGCTTTTTTTGCTCGGTGAGCGTTAGCTGCGAAAGGCCGCCGTCCACCGCGCGGCGCACCGATTCCTCATTGATCCGCATAGCCTCTCGCCTCCAGTCTCTCCTGCAAAATGGCCCGCGCCCGGCGCAGCCGCACACTGATGGTGGACTGCGGGGCGGATAAGATCCGCGCGATCTCGCCCACCGAAAACTGCTGGTAGTAGTGCAGCAAGATCACCTGCCGGTAGCGGGGCTTGAGGGCCATGATCTCCTCCAAAAGGACATTGTCCTCCCTGGGGCGGTCCGGCTCGCCCGGGATCTCGGGGTATTCGTCCACCAGGCTTACCCTGCGCCGCCAGGCGCTGCGCAGGTAATCCTTGCAGACATTCACCGCCACCCGCATCACCCAGGCCTTTTCGGCCGCGGGGCTGTCAAAGCTGCGCCAGGAGCGGTAGATCTTGATAAAGGCGTCCTGCACCGCGTCGTCCGCCAGGTGGGCGTCGCCCAGATAGGCGCAGCACATGCGCAGCATTGCGCCGCCGTATTGCGCCACCAGGCGCTCCATATCCGGGCCAGCGGTCACGGGCGCACATCCTTTCTGTGCCGTGCGCGGGGCCCTGCACCCCTTAAACGAACGCGCCGGCAAAAATATTTCAAAAACGTTTCAAAGTTGTAAAAAGCCCCGCCGCGGGCCGCCGCTTTGGGCCGGGGTTTCTGCGGGGAGGCGTGTTTTATCAGTGTAGCGTATCCTGGCGAAAAATGCAAATCGCCCGGCGGGGGACACTCCCGCGCCGGGCCGCATACAGTAAGGGTACGGGCGGCTTGCCCGCCCGCCAGCACAGGCCCCATACTGTTTAGCGGGGCTTTTGACCAAGGAGGGAACCCTTTATGGCGATCGAGATGGAAACCACCGCCCCGGCGCAGCCGGAGTACTATGCCTTGTTGAGCCAAGGCAGCAGCGGGCCGGATACCGCCCAGGTGCAGACCTGGCTTGACGGGCTGCGCAGCAGGGGGATGAACCTGCCCGCCCTTACCGTGGACGGCCGGTTTGGCCACACCACCGCCGAGGCGGTGCGGGCCTTCCAGGCGCTGGCCGGCCTTGGGGTGGACGGCAAGGTGGGCCGCAATACCTGGAACGCGCTCTACCACGCCTACGCGGCGGCCTATGGGCCGGGGCTGGTCTGGCCCGGCGTGGTCATGCGCAGCGGCGCGCGGGGCGGCACGGTGCGGGCCGTGCAGCGGATGCTGAACGAGAAGGACGGCGCCAGGCTCAATGCGGACGGCCGTTACGGCGCCGCCACCAAGCGGGCGGTGGAGATGTTCCAGCACTGCCAGCGCATCGAGAGCGACGGCGTTGTGGGCCGGGACACCTGGGACCGGCTGTACGGCGCGTAACACGCCGCGGGCGCGGAGGCTTTTTGCCCCGCGCCCCTTTTAGCGGCGGTTCCATAAGAAAACAAAGTCCCCCAGGGGATCCTCTCTTGCCCCTTTGGGGCAATTCACCTTACCGCCCATTCTACTGGTCAGCCGCATCCGCTGCGTCAGAAAAGCTTGCATTCCACCAAGGAGTGCGGCGCTTTTCTTCCTTGCGGCTGCGGCCGCCCAGCGAATGTGCGGTGGATCGAATTTTATTCGGAATCTTTGTTTTCTTATCTCACCGCCGCTTTTTGGCGGCGGCTTTATGCCGGCGCCGGCCAGCGTCCCGCCGGCTTCTCCCGCCCTTTTTTCCGCCGCTTTGCCTGCGCCCATTTTGTGGTATAATAAGTCCATATCCATAAAAGAAGGGGGCGACGGGATGCTGCGTCTGGTACTGGGCATTTCGGGCAGCGGCAAGTCGGGCCATCTGATGGCGCGCATCAAGGAGCGGGCGCGGGCCGGGCAAAAGAGCATCCTGCTGGTGCCCGAGCAGTTCACCTCCTCCACCGAGACAGCCATCTACCAAACCCTGGGGGACAAGCTCTCGGGCCAGGTCTCGAGCTACAGCTTTACCTCCCTGGCCGAAAAGCTGCTGGGCCTTTATGGGGGCGCGGCGGTCAAAACCCTCACCGACGCCGGCCGGGCGGTACTGGTGCGCCGCGCGCTGGAGGAGCTGGGCGAGGGGGTGCGCCACTACCGGCGGCACCGGCGCAGCGCCGCCTTCTGCCAGCTCTGCGCCGAGACCATCGACGAGCTCAAAAGCGCCGGGCTGACCGGCGCGGACCTGGCCGCGCTGAGCCAGAACGCCGGCCCCGGCCGGGAAAAATTGGAGGAGCTGGCCGCCATCTTTACCGCCTACGAGGCGCTGCTGGGCGCCGCCGCCATGGACCCCGGCGACCGCCTCATCGCCGCGGCCGAACGGCTCTCGCCCGATTTTTTTGCCGGCAAAGCGGTGTTTGTGGACGAGTTCGACACCTTCAACGCCAGCAAAAAGCGGCTGCTGGCCGCCATGCTCGCCGCCGCGCCCGAGGTGACGGTGGCCCTGTGCTGCGACGGGCTGGACGATTACGACGCAGGGCTCGGGCTTTTCAGCGGGGCCAAGGCGGTGGCCGCAAGCCTTATCCGGCTGGCCCGGCAGGCGGGGGTGGAGTGCGCCGCCCCGCTGCTGCTGCAAAAGGACCTGCGCCACACCCCCGCGCTCTGCCGGCTCAACCGGCTGCTGGCCGGCGATCCCCAGTGCCAGGCGGACGACATGGGGACGGTTCCTTTGCCGGCAGCGGGCGGCGATCCCCAAGGCCCCATGTGCCAGGCGGACGAACCCGCCCCCGCCATCACCCTGCTGGAGGCCGGCAGCCGGGCCGCCGAGGCCAAGGCCGCGGCGGCGGGCGTGCTGCGGCTGGCCCGGCAGGGGGTGCCCTTTGGCAAAATGGCGGTGATCTGCCGCCAGAGCGAGACCTACCTGCCCCTTGTGCGGTACGAGTTCGGGCTTGCGGGCATTCCGCTTTTCTGCGACGAGGCCACCACCCCCGAGCACAGCGCCCCGGCCGCGGCCGTGCGCGCGGCGCTGGGGCTTTTGCGGTACGGCCTTACCACCGAGCCGCTGCTGGGGCTGGTCAAGTGCGGCCTGTGCAGCCTGCCCGGCGGCGAGGAGGCGGCCTGCGCGCTGGAAAACTACGCCTACACCTGGCGGCCCGCGGCGGCGGACTGGCGCAGCCCCTTTGCCCGCCCCATGGCCGGGTACGACAGCCGCCCCAGCGAGGCCGACGAGGCCCAGCTGGCCCTGGCCGAGGGCGCGCGGGCCTTTATCATGCAGGCGGCCGGCCGGTTTGCGGCGGCCGCCCGGGGCAAAAGCGCCCGGGAGGTAAGCCGTCAGATCTATTTTCTGCTCAAAAACCTGGGGGCCGAGGAGGCTTTGGCCGGGCTGGCCGAGGCCCTGCGGGCCGACCCCGCCGCCGGCATCCCGGCCGCCGCCGAGGCGGTGCGGGAGTGGAACGTGGTGATGGAGCTGCTCAACCAGATGGCCCTGCTGCTTGGGGAGGACGAGCTTTCCCCCGCCGAGTACGACGAGCTCTTCTGCCTGCTTTTGCGCACCACCGACCTTGGGCACATCCCCCAGAGCCTGGACGCGGTCATCTTTACCACCGCCGGCCGGATGCGGCTGGCCGGGCCGGAGTACTGCTTTGTGCTGGGCCTGGCCGAGGGGGAGTTCCCGGCCGCCCCGGGCGAGAGCGGCCTTTTGACCCACGCCGACCGGGACGCCCTGATCCGGCAGGGGGTGGAGATGCCGGACTGCTTTGAAAACCGCGCCATCCGCGAGCAGGTCTGCTTTTACAAGGCCCTCACCATCCCCTCCCGCGGGCTCTGGCTCTCCTGGCCGGGCCAGGCGGCCGGCCTGCCGGTCAGCAGCGCGCTGGCGCCGGTCATCGAGGCTTTTGACCCGCCGCCCCCGCCGCTGGAATGGGTCGACTATGCCGCCGCCCCCGCCGCCGCGCTGGACCTTTTGGGGGCCAGCTGGCAGCCGGACAGCCCCCGCACCGCCTCGCTCTGGGCGGCCCTGGCCGAGCGGCCGGACGCCGCCCCAAGGCTTGCGGCGGTGGGCCGCGCCGCCCAAAACGAACCCCTTGCGGTGCGGGACCTTGCGGCCCTGGCCGGGCTGCTGGGGCCGGGGCTGCGGCTCTCGCCCAGCCGGGTGGAGCGGTACTACACCTGCCGCTTTGCCTATTTTTTGGAGTATGTGCTGGGGCTGCGCCCCCGCCGCCCCGCCGAGCTCTCGCCCAACATCAGCGGCAGCTTGGTGCACTGGGTGCTGGAGCAGGCGCTGCGCCGCACCGGCGAGGGCTTTGCCGCCCTCTCGCCCAGCGCCCTGGTGGCCCTGGCCGCCGAACTCACCGACGAGTATGTGGCCCAAAACCTGCCGGGCGGCGGCGAGCGGTTTGGGTATCTCATTACCCGGCTCAAAAAAAGCGTGGCCTCGCTTTTGGGCTACTTGCAGGCCGAGCAAAAGCAGAGCGGGTTTGCCCCCGCCGCCTTTGAGCTGCCCATCGACAGGGGACTGGACGCCGTGCCGCCCCTCACCCTGCGCAGCCCGGACGGCCGGCAGGTGCAGGTGGTGGGCAAGATCGACCGGGTGGACGTCTGCCAGCGGGAGGGCAAAAGCTACCTGCGGGTGCTGGACTATAAAACCGGGGACAAGCAGTTCAGCCTGGAGGACGTCTGGTGCGGGCTGGACTGTCAGATGCTGCTCTACCTCTTTGCGCTGGTGCGGCAGGGCGGGGACCGGTTCGAAAACCCCGCCGCGGCCGGGGTGCTCTACCTCATGGCCGACCCGCCCCCCAAAACCGTCGCCCGGTCCGAGGCCGCCGGCGAGACCCGCTACCGGCTGGACGGGCTGATTTTGGACGACCCGGCCATCCTGCGGGCGATGGACCGGGACGCCACTGGCCTTTTTGTGCCCTTTGGCTTTAAAAAGGACGGCACCCCCCGCGCCGGCGACAAGCTGGCCAGCCTGGAAAAATTGGGCCGCATCGAGGCCCGCATCAACCGGCTGGTGGCGGACATGGCGGCCGACCTCTACGCCGGAAAGATCGACGCCGCCCCCCTGTGCAAAAACGGCCGCGCCCCCTGCGTTTACTGCGACTGGCGGGACGTCTGCCGCCACGAGGACGGCAAAAACGAGATGACGCCCAAGGCCCCGGCCCACCCCTTTGAGGAGGACGAGCCGGCAAATGGGGAGGTGACGGTATGAGCGGCAAGGAACTGCGGCAGGGCGCTGCCGGCCAGGGCCGATCTGGGGGGCAACGGCCCACCAGCAAATGCCCTGCATTTGCTGGATGCGATGTTTCTGGATTTTTTGC